>CAZCIV010000162.1:0-6244 GCA_964498595.1 uncultured Flavobacterium sp. | reverse complement strand
CGGTTTATTTATTTAGTAAAAATTAATTGTCTTTTAAAAAGTTAAAAATTTCATCTTTTAGAAATACACGATCTTTTCTTAAATGGGATAATTCATCATCCATTGCTAGCTCTTCGTCTTTTTCAATTTTATATATTTTTTCATCTAATTCCGTATACGAATGAAGTAAAACTTGAAATTCATCATTGTGATGATACAAGTCTTTAATCTTGTCAGCGTATTCTGGAAAATCTTGGTAAATAGGATGTTTAGTTATCATAATGCTGGTTTTTAAGTTACTATACTCAAAGTTACCTATAAAAAAACAACCTTGATATGATATTTATCATTTTAAATAAAAAATCCTTACAAGGTATTTGTAAGGATTATTAAAAAGTGTTTTTTAATTATATTGGTTCTGCATACAAATCAAACTCTGTAGCATCTATTATTTTTAAGTTTACAAAATCTCCAGTTTTTAAATAATATTTGGAAGCATCAACTAACACTTCATTGTCTACATCCGGACTATCAAACTCAGTTCTTCCGATGAAATATTGTCCTTCTTTTCTATCGATTACACATTTAAAAACTTTACCAATTTTCTCCTGATTCAAATCCCAAGAAATTTGCGATTGTAAGTCCATAATTTCAGCAGCGCGCGCTTGTTTTACTTCTTGAGGAACGTCATCTTCTAATGCAAAAGCTCCAGTGTTTTCTTCATGTGAATAAGTAAAACAACCTAAACGCTCAAATTTTATTTCTTGTACCCAATCACGTAAAATTTCGAAATCTTCTTGCGTTTCACCAGGATAACCTACAATTAAGGTAGTTCTAATTGCTATCCCTGGAACTCTTTCTCTAAATTCTCGTAATAATTTAGTTGTTTTCTCTTTTGTGGTACCACGTTTCATCGATTTTAAAATATCATCTGAAATATGTTGCAACGGAATATCAATATAATTACAAATTTTTGGTTCGCGTTTCATTACATCTAAAACGTCCATTGGAAAACCACTTGGAAATGCATAATGCAAACGAATCCACTCAATTCCTTCTACTTTAACTAAGTTTTCTAGTAATTCGGCAAGATTACGTTTTTTATATAAATCTAATCCGTAATACGTTAAATCTTGAGCTATTAAGATTAATTCTTTAACTCCTTTTTTAGCCAAGCCTTCTGCTTCTTTAACCAATTTTTCAATAGGTTGCGAAACGTGTTTTCCACGCATTAATGGAATCGCACAAAAACTACAAGGTCTGTCGCAACCTTCAGCAATTTTTAAATAAGCGTAATTTTTTGGAGTTGTAGTTAAACGTTCTCCTAATAATTCATGTTTGTAATCAGCTCCTAAAGCTTTCAATAAAAGAGGTAACTCTGTAGTTCCAAAATATTGGTCAACATCTGGAATTTCCTTTTCTAAATCAGGACGGTATCTTTCTGATAAACATCCAGTAACGAATACTTTATCAACTAAACCTTGATCTTTTTTGTCTACATATTCCAAAATCGTATTAACCGATTCTTCTTTTGCATTATCAATAAAACCACAAGTGTTAATTACCACGATATTGCCTTCTTCTTCGTGTGCTACATCTTTTCCGTTGGCTTTTAGTTGTCCCATTAAAACTTCACTATCGTAAGTGTTTTTAGAACATCCAAGAGTAATTACATTGATTTTATTTTTATTTAACGATTTGGTTCTCATGCTTTTAAATTTGAGGTGCAAAATTACATAAAATAATTAGTAGAAGCACCAGTGTTTGGGAATTTTTTAAAGGTTTGTCCCGCTGTCCGCTATACAAGTTGTCGCTCCCTTCGGGGCTAGCAGTTGTGGCTTGGGTATAAAAAAACCACTTCAGTTGAAGAAGTGGTTTGATATCTTGTTTTAATTTTTTTAGAAATTAATTGAATAAGTAACGGTAATATTGTTATTTGTAGTTCTTATTCTTGCGGTATCATTCATTCCTGAAGAAATTAAAGACTGGTTGTAATTTCTGTGGTCGTTAGCATAAGCTACATCTAATCTGCTTTCACCAAAGTTGTAGCCAATTCCTGTAGAATAACCAGTTAAATCACCCATTGCAAAATCTACTTTGTATGGACTTTCTTCAAAACGATATCCTCCGCGAAGACTCCATTGTTTGATTTTGTATTCACCACCAATTCTTAATTCGTATGCGTTTTTAAATTGACTACTCATTTGAGAGTTTAAATCGCTAAAGAAACCATCGTTGGTTGGTTTAAATTTAATGTTGCTATAATCTTTTGTTGCATAATCAACGCTTATTAATCCTTTTTTTCCAAAAATATAAGCACCGCTAAAAGTCCATTTGCTTGGTGTTTGAATTTTGTATGTTTCGTAAATATTAACAACATTAGGGTTAACAACATCTTGATAATCCGTTGTTCCGTCAGTAGTTCTCACAATTAAACGTTGCGATAATTCGTCATTTAAATTATACCATGTTGGAGATTCATAAGCAACACCGGCTCTAAAATTATCAGTGAATTTATAGATTGCCCCTACATTCATAGAAAATCCTGTTCCATAAGTGTATAATTCATTATCAAATTGGATATCGGTAACAGTCAATCCAGAAGTGTATAATGGGTTGTTATTTCCTTCGTATACTGAAGTTAATTTTGTGTAATCTGTAAAATGAGCATTCAAATTCAATCCTAAAAATAATTTATTTTTGTATGCTGTAGCAAAGTTAGCTGAAAGTTTACCATTAAATCCAGATGTTTGCACATAGTTTTCGTGATAGTAATTCCCTCCTGTTGGGATGTTGGTGTAATAATCAACATTATTTGGGTCAGCGTCATCAAATGCTTCAAATAAGAAAGCTTGGTATCCTAACATTGCTTGTTGTGCTGGAAATCCTAAGCCTGAAGTTTGTCCTAAGTAAGAGTAAAGTTGGGATACAGTTTCGCCAGGTTGTAATTGCAAATATTCTAATGGTAATCCTTGTGATTTGTCTAAAAAATAACTGCCAATAGAATTATAAGGATTCACACCAGCAGAAAAGATATTGTTGTCAAAATTATTAGTATTTTCATAATTTAGTGCAACAGCAATTTTTGACCAATCGGAATTTTCAGAACCATTATTAAAAATTAAAACCCCTCCTAATTGATTCAAGTCTAATGTGCTTAGATTTTCTTTTGTTTTTGTTCCAAAATAATTAGAACGATTTCCTATATTAAAATTACTTACTGTAATACTAGCGAAGTTATTATTGAAGAATAACGATCCTGCAGGATTTACATTTATTGAAGACAAATCACCACCAACTGCACCAAAAGCGCCACTCATAGCTCTAAATCTAGCAGTTCCAGTTAAATTATTTATAGAATAACGTAAGGCATCATTAGTAGTGGTTTCTTGTGCGGTAACAATAAGAGTACTACCAAAAAATATAGACAATAATAATTTTTTCATTTCAATTTTTTTAATCTTTAAGTGTATTATTAATTAACCTCTTCCACCTCTTCCACCGCTTGAACGACCTCCACCTCCGAAACTTCCTCCAAATGAACTTCTTGGTGATGAATAGTTAGTTCTAGGAGAAGAACTGCTTCGTGGTGCTTGAGTATTTGTTCTAGGTGTATATGTACCTTCTCTAGGAGTTGCATTTTGCGATCTAGGAGTTGTATTTTGCGATCTTGGTGTCGCATTCTGTGTTCTTGGAGAGTTACTATTAAAGTTTGGGTGTATTGTGTTTGATCGGTTTGAAGTTCTACCGCTACCGTTGTTGTAGTATCCATTTCCACCTCTGCGACCGTGATTGTAAGAAACATTATTACCGTAGTATCCATTATATCCCCATCCAAGACCATAGTAACCACCCCAATTAATTCCATAATAGCCTCCCCAGCCTAAACCATAATAACTATTCCATCCCCAGCCTGTTCCGTACCAATTACCCCATCCCCAATAAGGTGAATACCAGCTGTTCCATCCTAAATTCCATGGGCTTCCCCAATAAGGTGAATACCAATTGTTCCATCCCCACCCGTTGTTGTAATAGTTTATCGTAACATTAGATGAATTGTTACCCCATCCAGCATAACTATTATTTGAATCATTTTTGTAAACAGTAACAACAGTGTCTTGTTCTTGGGTGTTATAGCTGTCTACATCTGTAAAATAGGTGTAATCATCTCGCATGTTTCTAAATTGCTGAGCGTATTTATTTGATTGATCAGTATTTTGCTCAGAATTTTTATTTTCCATTTGAGTATTTGATTTTTTAGAATCATACACACCATCATTATCATAGTAAGACGAATTTTGGTAAGAACCACATGAGCTTGTGATCATTGCCAATAATCCAAACAAAGAAAATATGGCATTTTTTTGGGTAAATAGGTAATAAGTTTTCATAACTCTTATTTTTTTATTGTTGGACACTTCAAATTTAACTATTTTTGCCAAACATTTTAGTTAAAATTTATACAAACAATTTTTGTGCCAAAATATTCATAATGAGCAAGAACTTAACAACAAGAGCGGAAGATTATTCCAAATGGTATAACGAACTAGTCGTAAAGGCTGATTTAGCAGAAAATTCAGGAGTAAGAGGATGTATGGTGATTAAACCGTACGGTTATGCAATTTGGGAAAAAATGCAAGCTGAACTAGATAGAATGTTTAAAGAAACCGGACACAGTAATGCTTATTTCCCCTTGTTTGTTCCAAAAAGCATGTTTGAAGCTGAAGAGAAAAATGCTGAAGGCTTTGCTAAGGAATGTGCTATTGTGACGCACTATAGACTTAAAACTGACGAAGAAAATAAAGGAAAATTAATCGTTGATCCTAATGCTAAATTAGAGGAAGAATTAATCGTCCGTCCAACTTCTGAAGCTATTATTTGGTCAACTTATAAAGGGTGGGTGCAATCATACAGAGATTTACCTTTACTAATCAATCAATGGGCAAATGTGGTTCGTTGGGAAATGAGAACGCGTTTGTTTTTAAGAACAGCTGAGTTTTTATGGCAAGAAGGACACACGGCTCACGCAACACGTCAAGAAGCGATTGAAGAATCTGAAAAAATGATGAATGTGTATGCTGATTTTGTTCAAAACTTCATGGCAATTCCAGTTATCAAAGGTTTAAAAACAGAAACAGAACGTTTTGCTGGTGCTGATGAAACCTATTGTATTGAAGCATTGATGCAAGACGGAAAAGCATTGCAGGCGGGAACTTCTCATTTCTTAGGTCAAAATTTTGCGAAAGCTTTTGATGTGAAATTTGCTAACAAAGAAGGGAAACAAGAACACGTTTGGGGAACTTCTTGGGGAGTTTCAACCCGTTTGATGGGAGCTTTAGTTATGACGCATTCTGATGATAAAGGGTTGGTTTTACCTCCAAACTTAGCGCCAATTCAAGTTGTGATTGTTCCGATTTATAAAACTGATGAGCAATTTGATGCCATTTCAGAACAAGTGAATGGTTTAGTTGCTGAATTGAGAAAATTAGGTATTTCGGTAAAATATGATAATCGCGATACTCAAAAACCAGGATTCAAATTTGCGGAATGGGAATTAAAAGGAGTTCCAGTTCGTATTGCAGTTGGACCAAACGATTTAGAAAATGGAACTTACGAAATTGCTCGTAGAGATAATTTATCTAAAGAAGTAGTTGCTAAGGATGGAGTAGTAGCTTATATTCAAAATTTATTGGCAACGATTCAAAATGATTTATTTGCTAAAGCATTGGATTACAGAGATACTCATATAACAGAAGTTAATTCTTTCGAAGAGTTTAAAGAAGTTTTAGAGACAAAAGGTGGTTTCTTAGCAGCACATTGGGACGGAACAGCAGAAACTGAAGAAAAAATCAAAGAATTAACAAAAGCGACCATCCGTTGTATTGCTTTAGATAGAGTAGAAGAAGCGGGAACTTGTGTTTTAACAGGAAAGCCTTCAACTGGAAGAGTCTTATTTGCAAAGGCTTACTAAAAAAATAGTAAAAAAAGCGAAAAAAAAATATTGATGCTATTGCAGGAATAAAAAATGTGTTTATCTTTGCACTCGCATTACAGAAATGAGGTCTTTTAGAGTTCAAAGTATGAAATGGCCCGTTCGTCTATCGGTTAGGACGCCAGGTTTTCATCCTGGTAAGAGGGGTTCGATTCCCCTACGGGCTACAAATATTGAGATTAAAAGAATTGGTTAATGGCCCGTTCGTCTATCGGTTAGGACGCCAGGTTTTCATCCTGGTAAGAGGGGTTCGATTCCCCTACGGGCTACAAA
>CAZCIV010000161.1:0-6283 GCA_964498595.1 uncultured Flavobacterium sp. | reverse complement strand
TGGAAGTAAAAGACAACGTTCAAGCGCATTTGTTGATTGAAGTAGATGGAAATTACCCAGAAATTTTGATGCAAGAAGCTGAACAAATTTTAGCAGTCGTAGAACAATTTGAAATCGACGAAGTTTTGTTTGCTGATACCGAAGAACAAAAAAATGCACTTTGGAAAATGCGTCGTTCTGTGGCAGAAGCAGTAAAAGCGAATTCGATTTATAAAGAAGAAGATACGGTTGTACCAAGATATGAATTACCAAAACTATTAAAAGGTATCAAAGAAATTGGAGCAAAATATGGGTTTCAATCCGTGTGTTATGGCCATGCGGGCGATGGTAATTTACACGTTAACATCATCAAAGGTAACATGAGCGATGACAATTGGAAAACTGAAGTTCCAAAAGGTATTCGCGAGATTTTTGAATTGACGGTTGGTTTAAAAGGAACACTTTCTGGCGAACACGGTATTGGTTTAGTACAAAAAAACTACATGGATATTGCCTTTTCAAAAGTACATTTGGAATTAATGGAACGCATCAAAGCCATTTTTGACCCCAATAATGTGCTGAATCCTGGGAAGATTTTTCCTGATGGGAATGATTAATTTTGATTTAGACTATTATCCTCTAAAATTTTTAAATTATTACTTTTCCAAAGTAATAAGGCTCCAAATATTGTCATAGTTATTGTTTCAACAATAAGAGTATATTTATTTATTTTAATGAATTGTAAAAAATAAGCAAACCAATCATATATTTTATTTGTAAATAAAATTCCACTCAAAAAAAATAAAAAAACAAATAAGAAAACTACTATGGTATTATAAAAGGATTTTTCTCTTTTCCAATTGATAAAACAAATAATTATCAAACTTAAAATAGCAGGAATAAAAGTCCAAAAAAATCTTTCCAACAAGAAATCTTTCATCAAATTTATAGACTCTGAGTATTTATTATCATTCTCAAAATCTTTAACCAAATTAAGAGTAGACTCTAAATTAAGTGAGTAAAAAAGGCTTTGAATTCCATAGATAACAAATAAAATTCCAAGACTTTGAATCAATATAAGTTTAAAATTTATTTTTTTCAATTTACAATGATTTTAAAATTACTACTTCCCTAAAAACTCCACCAAATTCGCATCTGGATTTTTAAACGTTGGTGGTTGTTCGATAATACTTGCATTTCTTTTTTTGTTAATTTTCATGGTGATATCAGCATCCGTAGTAAACAATAAAACCGACATAAACGGATTAGCGATATAAGGCGTTAATTCTGCTTCCATTTCCTCCATTTTGATGATTTTTTCTACTTCTTGTAAACCATCATTGTAAATTTTAAAGGTCACGGAAAGCTTCAAAACGCCATCTTGCGCAATGGTTCTCACGTAAATATTTTGCAACTCAGGTTTTCCGATAGTTTTGGCTAAAGTGAGTTTAGCGAAAGTTCCGTTGTTGATACTTTCGTTGACATGATTGAAAAACTCGTTGTAAATAATAGTATTTTCGTTCATATTACAATCCTAAAGCTTTTACAATTTTTGCATCAAATAACATCGAAAACATTTTGTTCTCTTTGTCTTTATTTAAAAATTTCCATTGGTATTTTGTCAAATCATCCGCAACTGCAATTAGTGTAGAACGCATTTCAATTCGGAAAGAATTTGTTGCTTTATCATACGTTACTTTTTCAGCATTCATCGAAGATTTAAAAATTTCCACCATTGATTCGGCATCTTCCATTGGTTCTTTAAATTTCATTGACATTACATTATTGTGATCAACAAAACAAAATGTTTTTCCTTCAATTTTCTTAATCTCACCAAAAGAAAAATTAGGCTCTACTTCCACTAACTTTATTGAAAATTGCTCGTTTTCCATCATTTGACCAAACATTTTTTTCATTTGGTCTTGCGGGATAATATCAAACACTTTTGGATAGGTCGTAACGAAAATATCGTCAAAATTCATATTTACACTCGCTTTGTATGATTTTAAAGCTTCCGTTTTTAATGAAGCCATATCTTGTGCAAAAATGGTTATGGTTTGAAAAAGAAAGAATGCGAAGAATAGAATTTTGGTTTTCATTTTGTGTGATTTTAATTTTATCAAAGATAAAAAATCCCCAACTACTTTTAGTAATTGAGGATTAGTTTATTTCTGTGATTTTCGATTATTCGTTTACCAAAACCCATTCACCAGAAGCTAACATGCTTTCTGCTTTTTTGTATTTCATGGTTTCGCTTTTTCCACTCATTACGTGTTTGATAGTAACGGTGTCATTACGATTGATTTTTGGCATTTCTCTAGTAATCGTTTCTGTAACTTGAGGTCTTTGACTTGCCATTTCTCCTGCTCTTTTAGCTTCTGAAGCTGGTGCATCTAAATCCTCTTTTGTTTCTGTATATTGTTCTTGACGTGTTTCTTGTCTTGCTTCTTGAATGTTTTCATTACGATGTGGTAAATCGCCTTTGAATAAGAATGAAATCACTTCTTTATTTACATCGTCAATCATTTTCTTGAACAAGTTGAACGCTTCGAATTTGTAAATCAACAATGGATCTTTTTGTTCGTGAACCGCTAACTGAACCGATTGTTTCAATTCGTCCATCTTACGTAAGTGTTTTTTCCAGGCTTCATCCACAATAGCTAATGTGATGTTTTTCTCGAAATCTGCTACTAACGAACGACCTTCAGTTGTATACGCTTTTTCTAAATCAGTAACTACGTTTAATGATTTTATTCCGTCTGTGAAAGGAACAATAATTCTTTGGTACTGACCATTATTGTTTTCGTATACATTCTTGATGATTGGATACGCTTCACGGGCATCTCTAGCAATTTTCTCTTCATAATGCGCTAAAACAGCTTTGTATACTTTTCCAGTAATTTCTCTAACTGATAATTTTGAAAATTCCGCTGGTGTAACTGGCGCACTGATTGAAAAGTAACGAATCAATTCAAACTCGAAGTTTTTGAAATCTTCTGCTAGTTTGTTTTGTTCTACTACTAATTCGCAAGTATCGTACATCATATTCGCAATATCCACTTTCAAACGTTCGCCATGTAAAGCGTGACGTCTTCTTTTGTATACTACTTCTCTTTGTGCATTCATTACGTCGTCATATTCTAACAAACGTTTACGAACACCAAAGTTGTTTTCTTCTACTTTTTTCTGTGCTCTTTCAATAGATTTTGTCATCATCGAATGTTGAATTACTTCTCCTTCTTTCAAACCAATTCTATCCATAACTTTCGCAACTCTTTCCGAACCGAACAAACGCATTAAGTTATCTTCCAAAGACACGTAGAATTGAGAACTACCCACATCTCCTTGACGACCCGCACGACCACGTAACTGACGGTCAACACGACGTGAATCATGACGTTCTGTTCCGATAATAGCTAAACCACCTGCTTTTTTAACTTCATCAGACAATTTAATATCGGTACCACGACCTGCCATATTCGTTGCAATCGTAACTACTCCAGGTTTTCCTGCTTCTGCTACAATTTCAGCCTCACTTTTATGCATTTTAGCATTCAATACATTGTGTTGAATACCTCTTAATTTCAACATTCGGCTTAATAATTCCGAAATCTCTACTGATGTTGTTCCAATCAATACCGGTCTTCCTGCATTTGATAATTGTACTACATCTTCGATAACGGCGTTGAATTTCTCACGAACCGTTCTATAAATTAAATCGTCTTTATCTTTACGCGCAATTGGACGATTCGTTGGAATTTCTACTACATCTAATTTGTAGATTTCCCAGAACTCTCCTGCTTCGGTTGAAGCTGTTCCCGTCATACCTCCCAACTTATTATACATACGGAAATAATTCTGTAAAGTAATAGTAGCGAAAGTTTGCGTTGCTGCTTCGATTTTTACATTTTCTTTAGCTTCGATTGCTTGGTGTAAACCATCCGAGTAACGACGACCATCCATGATACGTCCAGTTTGCTCATCTACAATCATTACTTTATTGTCCATGATAACGTATTCTGTATCTTTTTCGAATAAAGTATACGCTTTTAATAACTGCGTTAACGTGTGAATACGCTCTGATTTTACAGAGAAATCACGGAATAATTCTTCTTTTTTCTCAGCTGCTTCTTCTGGAGATAAATTCTCTCTTTCGATTTGGGCAATTCCTGTTCCAATATCTGGTAAAACGAAGAATTGAGCATCCGTATCTGTTGATAAAAACTGAATTCCGTTATCTGTTAATTCAACTTGATTGTTTTTTTCTTCGATAACAAAGTACAACGCCTCATCGATTTTTGGCATCTCTCTGTTGTTATCTTGCATGTAATAATTCTCTGTTTTTTGAAGTAATTGTTTTACTCCTTCTTCCGATAAGAATTTGATTAACGCTTTACTTTTTGGTAACGCTCTGTGCGAACGTAATAAATAGAAACCAGCGTCTTTTGAATTTCCTTCTTTGAATAAACGTTTTGCTTCCGTTAAACAATCTGTAGCTAATTTACGTTGTAACGTAACTAAGTTTTCAACTTTTGGTTTTAATTCCAAAAATTCATGACGATCTCCTTGCGGAACTGGTCCAGAAATAATCAATGGCGTTCTAGCATCATCAATTAAAACTGAATCGACCTCATCGACAATCGCATAATTGTGTTTGCGTTGTACCAAATCTTCTGGAGCATGCGCCATATTGTCACGAAGGTAATCGAAACCAAATTCGTTATTTGTTCCATAAGTAATATCGGCGTTGTAAGCTTTTCTTCTTTCTGGAGAATTAGGTTGGTGATTATCGATACAATCAACAGTCATTCCGTGGAATTCGAATAAAGGAGCTTTCCAAGTACTATCACGACGCGCTAAGTAATCATTCACGGTTACTAAGTGCACTCCGTTTCCAGTTAACGCATTTAAATATAATGGTAATGTTGCTACTAATGTTTTACCTTCTCCTGTTTGCATTTCGGCAATTTTACCTTGATGTAACACCACTCCACCAATCAACTGAACATCGTAGTGAATCATATCCCAAGTAATCGCTTTTCCTGCAGCATCCCAAGAGTTAGCCCAAGTAGCATTATCACCTTCAATATTGATATATGGTTTTGTAGCTGATAACTCTCTGTCTTTTGGAGTAGCAGTTACTGTAATTGTTGTATTGTCTTTGAAACGACGAGCCGTTTCTTTCACCACTGCAAAAGCTTCAGGAAGAATTTCATTTAATACTTTCTCAGAAATTTCATAAGCTTCTTTCTCAATTTTATCGATTTCTGCGTAGATATCTTCACGAGCATCAATATCTTGAGTTTGCTCAGCATCTTGTTTTAAAGAAGCAATTTTAGCGTCTTTTTCGGCGCGAGCATTTTGAATTTTAGCTTTGAATTCGGCTGTTTTAGCACGTAATTCGTCATGCGATAAGGCTTGTAATGCGCCTTCAAATGATTTAATTTTGGTAATGATAGGTTGAATCGCTTTTACATCTTTCTCAGATTTATCCCCCACAAAAGCCTTCAATATAGAATTTATGATACTCATAATTTTGTTATTTCAATATAGTTTGCAAATATAACCAAAAAAAAAGCCTCAGTAAAGAGACTTATTTCTGTTGTGTTTATTTATTTTTAATATTCGTCCTCATTCCAAAGATAATCTTCGTCTGTAGGATAATCAGGCCAAATCTCTTCCATTGATTCATAGATTTCCCCTTCGTCTTCGATAGACTGTAAGTTTTCCACCACTTCTAATGGAGCTCCAGTTCTTATAGCGTAGTCGATAAGTTCGTCTTTGGTAGCTGGCCATGGTGCATCGCTCAAATAGGATGCTAATTCTAAAGTCCAATACATCTTTTTATCGATTTAAGTTTATGCAAAAATAAATTTATTACTTAAAAAGTCAAGTTTTTTTTTACTTTTTTTATTAAAATTTAAGAACGTTTTTTTTTAATGTTCAAAACATGACTTTTTATTACTATTTTCGGGCATATTGAACACTAAAAACTGATTACTTATTACTATTTTCTAGGAATCCATTTTACTTCATCAGCGTTCAAATCATGGGACAACTTTCGTGCCAACACAAAAAGGTAGTCAGAAAGTCGGTTTAGGTACTTAATTACAAGCTCATCTGTGGGTTCTATGTCATTCAAATGTACTGCTAAACGCTCGGCTCTACGGCATACACAGCGCGCTATATGACAATATGACACGGTTGTGTGTCCGCCTGGCAAAACGAAATGTGTCATTGGCGGTAACGCTTCTTCCATAGTATCGATTTCGTTTTCCAAAAATTCAATATCCGATTCCACAAT
>CAZCIV010000160.1:0-6363 GCA_964498595.1 uncultured Flavobacterium sp. | reverse complement strand
TCGACGAGTTTGCTGATTTAATTATGACAGCGGGTAAAGAAGTAGAAACACCAATTGCTCGTTTAGCTCAGTTAGCGCGTGCTATTGGAATTCACTTGATTATTGCTACACAACGTCCATCGGTAAACGTAATTACAGGTATTATTAAAGCCAATTTCCCAGCACGTATTGCCTTCCGTGTAACCTCTAAAATTGACTCAAGAACTATTTTAGATAGTCAAGGTGCCGACCAATTAATAGGTCGTGGTGATTTACTATATACACAAGGAAACGACATTACTCGTGTACAATGTGCTTTTGTAGATACACCAGAGGTAGATAAAATTTGTGACTTTATTGGTTCTCAAAAAGCCTATCCTGAAGCTTATTTACTACCTGAATATGTAGGTGAAGAAAGTGGCATAAAACTTGATATTGATATATCGGAAAGAGATTCTTTGTTTAGAGAAGCTGCAGAAGTTATAGTAACAGCCCAACAAGGAAGTGCCTCTTTAATTCAACGTAAACTAAAACTAGGTTACAATAGAGCCGGTCGATTAATTGATCAATTAGAAGCCGCTGGTATTGTAGGACCTTTTGAAGGTAGTAAAGCCCGTTCCGTTTTAATACCTGATTTAATTGCCTTAGAACACTTTTTAAATAATGAACAAAACTAATATTCTTAAAATGACACGTTTTTTACAAATTGCGATTGCACTTTTCATCGGTTTTTCTCTTCAAGCGCAAGATGCTAAAAAAGCAAAAGAACTGCTAGATGATGTAACGGAAAAAGTAAAATCATACGACAATATTGTGATCGATTTTAAATACGCTTTAAATAACCCTAAAGAAAACATCAACCAAGAAAGTAAAGGAAATGTAACACTACAAGACAATCTATATAACTTAAACTTCATGGGAATTACTAAAATTTTTGATGGAAAAAAAGTTTACACAATAGTACCAGAAGATGAGGAAATAACAGTTGCTAATTTTGATGCTAATGATGAAAATGCGATTACACCTAACAAAATGCTAACCTTCTTTAATAAAGGTTACAAATACAATTGGGATATCCTTCAAAACGTTAAAGGTAGAAAGATTCAGTATATCAAATTAACACCAAACAGCAGTAAAGATCAAAGAAAAGAAATTTTAGTTGGGATTGATGTACAAACAAAACACATCTACACGGTAATTGAAGTGGGGAAAAATGGAACAAAAACTACTTTAACTGTTAATTCTTTTAAAACAAATCAGCCTTTATCAAAAAATCATTTTACCTTTACCAAATCAAAATATCCTAATTATTACATCAATAAATTAGACTAATTTCGTTCGGGTGAAAATCTTAGATAAATACATTATTAAATCCTTCATGATTACATTTACTTCGGTATTTGTAATCTTATTTTTTATATTCGTTCTCCAAGGCATTTGGCTATTCATCGCTGAATTAGCTGGTAAAGATTTAGACTTCTTAACCATCATCAAATTCTTGTCATTTTATGCACCTACAATCGTCCCTCTTGTATTACCTCTATCGGTTTTATTAGCCTCTATTATGACGTTTGGTAGTTTTGCAGAAAATTATGAGTTTGCCGCTATGAAATCATCAGGTATTTCTCTACAACGCGCAATGAAAATGCTAACGATTACCATTGGAATTTTGTCTTTTGTATCGTTCTTTTTTGCAAATAATGTAATACCTGATGCACAATTCCGGTTTATAAATCTTCGTAAAAATATAGTGCAACAAAAACCTGCAATGGCTATTGCTGAAGGGCAATTCAATACCATTGGCACTTCAAACATTAAAGTAGATAAAAAATCAGGCGATAATGGTGAGTTTTTAGAAGGAGTAACCATGCATGTTAAAAACAATAACATGGGATTAGGCGCTAATACCATCATTAAAGCAAAAAGAGGAATTTTAACAAGCGAAGATGATTCAAACTACCTACAATTAGAATTATACGATGGGTATTATTATGAAGATATTCATCCTAAAAATTACAATGAACGCAAACGACTTCCTTTTGCAAAAAGTAGTTTCAAAAAATATGTTATCAATATCGATTTGACCAAACTGAATACTTCTGAAATAGAAGAAGGAAACATTACATCAGAAAAAATGCTTACGGCTCTTGAATTAAATTACACTTTAGATTCACTACAAAAAAGCTACAACAAAGATGTATTGTCTTATGCAAACAACGTAATAGTAAGAAATGAAATCATTTTCAAAAAAAAGACAACTACTTCTATTGAAAACCAAAAAATAAATACAACTAAAGGAAATTACAAAAAAGATATTCTGGCACTTTTATCCGATTCAGAAAAAAGACAAGTAATAGAAATGGCTAAAAGTAATGTAGCAAGTATAGAATTTAACATACATTCTAACAAAATAGACCTAGAAGACAAAATAAAAAATATCAATAATCATTGGTTGGCAATTCATGACAAATTTGTAATTGCATACTCCTGTTTACTTATGTTCTTCATAGGTGCACCTTTAGGGGCCATCATTCGTAAAGGAGGACTAGGACTCCCTATTGTATTTGCAATTTTAATATTTATTACCTTCCATTTTATCAACACTTTTGGTCGTAAAGTTGCACAACAAGACAGTATTCCTCCCTTTTTAGGTGCTTGGATGGCTTCTATTTTAATGACGCCATTTGCTATTATACTTACTTATAGAGCTACAAATGACATTGGTATCATGGTGAATTTTGACTGGTTAACTGAACCTTTTAAAAAGCTTTTTAATAAAATAACACAAACTAACATTGACAACAACTAAAATTATGTCAAAAAACATACAACTCAATACTATTGAAGAAGCTATTGAAGACATCCGCCAAGGAAAAGTAATCATAGTAGTAGATGATGAAGATAGAGAAAACGAAGGCGATTTTTTAGCTGCTGCCGAAAAGGTAACCCCTGAAATGATCAATTTCATGGCAACTCATGGAAGAGGATTAATTTGCGCCCCTTTAACCGAATCTCGTTGTAAAGAATTAGATCTTCATGCTATGGTTCGTAATAACACTGACCACATGGAAACTGCATTCACTGTTTCAGTAGACTTAAAAGGAAATGGTGTTTCAACAGGTATCTCTGCTTCTGATAGAGCTAAAACCATTCAAGCTTTAATTGACCCTGAAACCAAACCATTTGATTTAGCCCGCCCTGGACATATTTTTCCACTTATTGCAAAACAAGGTGGGGTTTTAAGAAGAACAGGTCATACAGAGGCTGCTATAGACTTTGCACGTTTAGCCGGATTTAAACCAGCAGGTGTTATTGTTGAAATCATGAATGAAGATGGAACAATGGCACGCTTACCACAATTAGTAGAAGTAGCTAAAAAGTTTGACTTAAAATTGGTTTCTATTGAAGATTTAGTTGCATATAGAATGCAACACGACAGCTTAATTCAAAAGAAAGAAGATTTCGATATTCAAACCCGATTTGGAACTTTTAGAATGCGTGCCTATTTACAAACAACTAACAAACAAGTTCACATTGCATTAACAAAAGGAAATTGGAATGCAGGCGAACCCGTTTTAACGCGCATCAATACAACTCAAGTAAATAATGATATTTTAGGCACTCTTACTGATAATAATGATAAAAAGTTAGACGACATTTTCCGTAAAATAAACGAAGTAGAAAAAGGGGCAATCATCTTCATTAACCAAGAAGTAAAATCCTTAGAATTATTAGATCGTATTGCTGAACTAAAAGTATTACAATCCCAAGGCGAAATGCGTGCCCCACAAATCAAAATGGACACCAAAGATTTCGGTATCGGAGCCCAAATCCTTCACGACCTAGACATCACCAAAATCGAATTACTATCCAACAGCACCGCTCCTACCAAACGCGTAGGAATGATAGGCTACGGCTTAGAAATCACCGATTATGTAAATTATTAAATATAAAGCCCCAAAAACTAGTTTTTGGGGCTTTTTTCACGCATCTATTCTACAGCATTTTTATTTACTCAAATTCAGAGAATTAAAATTCTTCTAGTCAAGGTTCTATTTTTTTTTCAAAAATATTCATGTCTTCCTTATAAATAAGACTTTCAATATTTAAAAAATGTAAGACACTATGAAAAACGTGGTATTGTGACAAATTATCCATCTTTTTCACTGTCATTTTACTCGTCCCTGAAACCCATACAATGAAAGGAATTTCATATTGTTCTTTTGGAGCAATACTCATAGGAATTCCATGCATGTATAAGTTATTTTCTCCTAAAGATTCTCCATGATCAGAAACAAAAAGCATTGTACTCTTATAAGAACTTAATTGCTTTATTGATTCTATTGTTTTATGTAAAATATAATCGGTATAAAGAATCGAATTATCATACGCATTAATAAGTGCTGCTTGAGAGCAGTTCGATAATTCTACACTTTCACAAACAGGGGTAAACTGTTCAAATTGAGCAGGATATTTCTTGTTATAACTTGGGCCATGACTCGTACTTGTATGCAAAACAATTAAAATTTTATTCTTTTTACTAGCTAAAATCTGCTCTTCTAATCCACTTAAAAGAACTTCGTCATAACCACAGTGGTCTCCTTTACAATTGGCTTGTAAATACTTCTTATCTTGATAATTTTTAACATGCACGGGTGGCTCACCCCAGTTAGTAGTTCGCCAAATTACCTCTACATCATTACGATACAAGTAATTAGGTAAAATTTCATATAAATCATTTGTTTCTTTATAATCTAAAATACTTTTTACACCAGCTGTTGTATAAGTAGCACTAGAATTGGCATTAAAATGAAATAAATTTTCAGTTTTAGATAACAAAGGATTCGTATTTTTATCATAACCATATAATGAAAAATTTTGTCTACGAGCCGATTCTCCAATTACTAAAACTACAATCGCTTTTTCATTATCCTTTATTTTTGCATCTGGAAGTAAAATTTCCTTCTCATTTTTTTTATGTTGATGAATATAAAAAAGAGAGGTATTTACTACATACGACCAAGGCATCGCTAAACCTCCTAATCTTTTTGAATTCTTATCTATCCAAAGCCAATTACTTGCATTAACAAAAACTAAAACCAAAGCAAATAATAATGTAAGCGATGAAAGTATCGAAAACTTCTTCAGTGATACACTTTCAATTTTACTTTTAACAATCAAATAACTTGGTAAAACTCCCAAGAAAATAAGATAAAGTACCAATTTTAATGAAAAATAACTGCTCGACTCATCATAATTGGTATTCAATACATTACCAATCATACTTTCATCTACAATTATACCATAGGTATTTACAAAATAAACCGCTATTGCATTAATTAAAAAGAACAATACCAATAAAAACTTTCCTACCCGTTGCGATAAAAACAAGAATAAAAAAAACACGAATGCGTTTAAAACAATCATGAGTATTACTAAACTCGTGATTAAAAAAACTCCGCTAATGCTTTTGTAATTGATATTTTCAAATACGAAATTAAAAAAAGGAATATGAAAAAATAAGAAGTTAAGAAAACTGATAATGAAAACAAAAGGTAGAATCTTGAAGTTATTTTTTAACGTAAACATAAATAAATTTATAAAGAGCCACAAATAAACTAATTAATGCTAAATAAAACACTATAATTTTTTCATTATATATTTTTATTGAAACCGAAATACAACAGGCAATAATAGCAATAATAAATATAGGGCTAAATTTCTTAAAACAAATCCAGTTCCAAATTTTATATTTTCTACTAATGAATATTCCTAACAGACCAGAACAATATCCGATAACACTTCCTATCAAAACATCAAAAGGAAAATGAGCTCCTACGGCTACTCTAGATAGTCCAATTAAATACCCAAAACCAAGCAGAAGAAAAATCCACATGCCTTTATATATGTTTCTTTTAGGCATAAAAGCAAATAGAATTACAGTTAAAATCGTAAAAATAGTAACCGTATGCCCTGATGGCAAACTACTAAAACCATGTAATGTTCTCCCTACGATAATAAAACTATCCTCATTTAAAATTTCTGCAGGTCTTGGAATTAAAAATAAATCTTTAAAAAATTTACAGAAAACCGCAGAAACAAATAAGGCAGATAGCAACGATTCCCAAACTTTAGATGCATAAATTACCAATAAAATTAAAAAAGATAAAAATATAGAAGCATCACCTAATTGCGTCAAATTAAAAGCAGTTGCCTCATATTTTCCAAAATAATGATTCAAATCATAAAACCAATCCTTTTGAATTGCTCATAACCTTGAACACTAAAGGCATCATTCATTAAAAAAGATAAAACTAGAATTAGAATGATAAAAAATGGAAATAAAAATAATCTAGGATTTATTTTATTAAAGTTGGTAATTAC
>CAZCIV010000159.1:0-6380 GCA_964498595.1 uncultured Flavobacterium sp. | reverse complement strand
CTGCTCAGGTAGTAGTTATCGAATAATATATAATATTTTTTGATTACCTAGAAAGTCAAAGTCCCGATTTAAATCGGGACTTTTTTTATGGCCTTCATTAAAAAAGGGCTACATTACTGCAGCCCCTCTTCACTTAACAAACTTTATTTTATTTAAAAAAATACTTCATACCAAATAGAACATTTCCTTTTGGCATAGGAATCATACCGGACTCAATATAATCTGCATTAAAAATATTATTAGCAAACATAGATAACTCAATTGCTCTTATTCTATAACTAATATTAGCATCATACACATTGTAGCTCATTCCTGCTGTACGTTCTACATATCGATAAGCAATAGTGGTATTTAATCCTTTAAAGAAATTGAATTGAAAGCTACTTGTAAACTGATGTTTTATTGAGTTGATAGCATATTGCGAAAAATTAGCTTCACTTTTCTTAACATCGTTATCTAAATAAGCATAACCTAACTGAATTTTTTGAGGCAAATTATGAATCGTAAATGAGTAATCTAATTGCGTCTCGTATCCTTTAGTACTTACACTTTGAATGTTTTGTGCTTGCCAAGCATCCGTTGAATTCTCACGAACATAATCAATTAAATTATCAGCATCACGATTAAAAGCAGCTACCGAAAAATTAAACCTATTACTTATATATTTTAAACCAATTTCTTGTGAAAAAGCTTCTTCCGTATTTAAGTTTGGATTACTTATAGTTGTTGGTGAAGAATAATATAAATTGGTATAAGTAGGCACTCTGAAAGAAGTTCCAATATTCCCGTAAGCTCTAAATTTATCTGAAATTTGAACACCTACATCTACACCAGGAAAAACTTGATTGTCAAAATCTGAAAAATAAGAAGCGGAAATTCCGGGAGTAACATCTAAAACAGTGTTGAAAAATTGAAAACGATGTTCTAAAAATAAACTCGCAATTTCTCTTTGATTATCTCCTAAACGGTTACTACCAATATAATATTTAGAAAACTCCACTCCAAAACCAGTAATTCCAAAATCTGATTGATAAGAAGCATTTAATTCGGCAGCAATTTTATTTGTAATGTGCATGTTTCTGTAAGCCGAAGGATTACTTCTGATATATAAATATAAATCTTGATTTCTTCTCCAATATATTCTTGGTTTCCAAGTTAAATTCCCTTTCTTAATAATAGTTGAAAAACCAATTAAACTGGCCTGTGTTTCTTCATATTGTTCTGTTGCAGATGCGATTCCATAAAATCCATTAGCACCAAATTTTCGTTCGCTCAATGTTGCAATAAAGTCAATTGGTTGCTTATCTTTATTAAACTGACTTTTTACAAAAATATTTGTATTGTCAAAGTCGGTATTGTATCGATAACCTTCCGAGAAATTTTTGCTTACATGAACCAAATGACTCGATTTTTCCATATTAATAGCTCCAGTAACTTCCCCTAAAAATTGATGAAAAGAGCCACCTTGTACTTTTGCAACTAATGAATTTTCAGGAGCATCTTTAGTTACAATATTAATAGCACCACTATAAGCATTTTGCCCAAAAATACGAGCCGCAGGTCCTTTTATTACTTCAATTCTTTTGATAACTTCAATAGGTAAAGCTAAATTCATAGTATGATGTCCCGTTTGCGCATCATCTACTTTTATACCATCAATTAACAATAAAGTCTGATCAAAACTTCCGCCTCTAATGTATAAATCTGATTGCATTCCGTTTACACCTTGACGACGAACATCAATACCTGCAATTTGTTGTAAAGCATCGGCAACATTTGTAACACCTAATTTTTTAATATCTTCGGCAGAAACAATTTGAATGGTTCTTGAATTTTCTTTGAATGGTAAATCGATACGCGAAGATGTAATGACTACTTCTTTTAGCGAATCTGTTTTCTGAATATTTTCCTGAGCATTTCCTTTTAAAACCGCAAAACTTAACGATAGTAAAAAACCAATTTTTTTCATTTATAAATATATTTCTTTATTTCGGTGCAAAAGTCGTAACTTTCCGGACTATTAAAGTAGTCCAGTTTGAAAAATACAGCTAGTCCGGTTATTGCAATATTAAATTCCATCATTCAGTTTGAAAAAAAGAGTGACAATCCTGTATTTATTCAAATATCCCAACAAATTATCAATGCTATTCAACGCGGAATTATTACAAAAGGTACGGTTTTACCTGGAACCCGAAATTTAAGTCAAGCTTTACATATTAATCGCAATACTGTTGTTGCCGTTTATGAAGAATTAGCTTCACAAGGTTGGGTTGAAATTGTTCCTAATAAAGGTACATATGTTTTAATTCCCGAACTTAAAACCGCAACCTTAAAAGCAATTCATGAAAGTAAAAATTTAGTGAGTGATTATGCTAAATCAACAGGATTTACTTTTCAAACTTCGTTTCATTTATCGCCTACAGATGAACTAATCAAGGTACGCTTTAATATTAATGATGGGCAACCCGATTTAAGATTACATCCTATACATCAGTTTTCAAAATGGTACAGTGCCTCTATGAAACGAAAAAATTTGATTTCAAAATGGAACAAACCTACAGCCTATTCCAACTTTGAAGTACAATTGGTCAATTATCTTAACGCAACTCGAGGTTTCAAAATAAATCCGAATAATATAATGAATACTCGGAGTACCGAAATGAGTTTGTATATTATTTCACAATTATTACTAAAAAAAGACGATGTAGTCTTGGTTGGTAATTTGAGTAATTATGCCGCTAATATGATTTTTCAACAAGTGGGAGCAAAAATAAAAACCATTACTACAGATGAATTTGGATTAAGCATTGAACAAATTGAAAAACTATGCAAAAAAGAAAAAATTCGATGTGTTTATGTTTGTTCTAACAGACATTATCCTACAACAAATTCCTTGAGTCCTAATAGAAGATTACAATTATTAGAATTGGCGAACCAATATAAATTTGCCATTATAGAAGATGATTTTGATTATGATTTTCAATTTGAAGGAACCGCAAAATTACCTTTAGCGAGTTCAGACACTAATGGACAGGTAATTTATTTGGGGAAACTTGGGCAATCTCTTTTTCCAAGTTTTCAATCAGGTTTTGTTGTAGCACCTGAAAATTTGATTCTTGAAGCAAAAAACTACTTGCAAATTCTTGACAAACAGGGTGATTTAATTCAAGAACAAATGTTGTCAGAATTAATTTATGAAGGCGAAATTCACCGATTAATTAAAAAAAATATTCTGATTTATGAAAAACGCTTGGAGCTTTTATGTCAACTTTTAGACGAACATTTGAATGAATATATTACCTATAAAAAGCCTAATGGAGGCTTAGCAATTTGGTTAGAATTTACTCAAAAAATCTCATTAATAAAGCTTGCGGAAGAAGCATTAAAACTCGATTTAAATTTACCAAAGAAAATTTTATATCAAGATAAAAATGTATGTGCTATTCGATTTGGTTTTGGTCAATTAAATGAAGAAGAAATAGAAATTGTGGTGAGTAAATTAAAGCAAGCTTACATAAATTTAAAATAAAAAAGTCCTGCAAATTGCAGGACTTTTTTACTATACAGATTACTGTTTTAGTCAGCTAAAACAATAATTTTGTTTTCATTCATTTCGATGGTCCCTGAATTAATAGGCAACCAATATGTTTGCTCATTTACTTTATTGAATTTAGAAATAAATTCTTTTTCAATTTTAATGTTTTGAGCATTTATTTTCACGTTACCTTTTGTTAATAATGAAACAATTGGTGCGTGATTATTTAGCATTTGAAACTCACCGTTAACTCCAGGAACTGCTACCGAAGTAACTTCTCCTTTGAACAATGTAGCTTCTGGTGATACTATTTCTAAAATCATATTTCTTAGTGATTAGTGATTAGTAATTAGTGATTAGCAAGTAACTGAATACTGTGACTGAACACTGAACACTAAATTATGCTTCTGCTAACATTTTCTGTCCTGCTTCGATAGCTTCTTCGATAGTACCTTTAAGGTTAAATGCTGCTTCTGGTAAGTGATCTAACTCACCATCAATAATCATGTTAAATCCTTTGATAGTATCTTTAATATCTACTAATACTCCAGGAATACCAGTAAATTGCTCCGCTACGTGGAAAGGCTGAGATAAGAAACGTTGTACACGACGTGCTCTAGCAACTGCTAATTTATCGTCTTCTGACAACTCTTCCATACCTAAGATAGCGATGATATCTTGTAATTGTTTGTATTTTTGAAGAATCTCTTTTACTCTTTGAGCACACTCGTAGTGGTCTTTACCTAAAATTTCTGGAGTTAAGATACGAGAAGTAGAATCTAATGGATCTACTGCAGGATAAATACCTAACTCAGCAATTTTACGAGACAATACTGTTGTTGCATCTAAGTGAGCAAACGTTGTTGCAGGAGCCGGGTCAGTTAAGTCATCCGCAGGTACGTAAACCGCTTGTACAGATGTAATAGATCCTTTTTTAGTTGAAGTAATACGTTCTTGCATCGCACCCATTTCTGTTGCTAATGTAGGTTGGTACCCTACCGCAGATGGCATACGACCTAAAAGTGCAGATACCTCAGAACCTGCTTGTGTAAAACGGAAGATGTTATCAACGAAGAAAAGTACGTCTTTTCCTTGCCCATCTCCTGCTCCATCACGGAAATATTCAGCAATTGTTAAACCAGATAAAGCAACACGAGCACGTGCTCCAGGTGGCTCATTCATCTGACCGAATACGAAAGTAGCTTTAGAATCTTTCATTAATTCTTTATCTACTTTAGCTAAATCCCATCCTCCATTTTCCATAGAGTGCATGAAATCATCACCATATTTAATAATTCCTGATTCTAACATCTCTCTTAAAAGGTCATTTCCTTCACGAGTTCTCTCACCTACACCAGCAAATACTGATAAACCACCGTGACCTTTTGCAATATTGTTAATTAATTCTTGAATCAATACGGTTTTACCTACTCCAGCACCACCAAATAATCCAATTTTACCTCCTTTAGCATAAGGCTCAATTAAGTCGATTACTTTAATACCTGTAAATAAAACTTCAGTAGAAGTTGATAAATCTTCAAATTTCGGAGCAGGTCTGTGGATTGGTAAACCACTTTCACCTGTTTTTGGTAAATCTCCTAAACCATCGATAGCATCACCAATTACATTAAATAGACGTCCAAAAACCTCACCACCAATTGGCATTTGAATTGGAGCTCCAGTAGCAACTACTTCAGCACCTCTAGACAAACCGTCTGTAGAGTCCATAGAAATTGTACGAACTGTATTTTCTCCAATATGAGATTGAACTTCTAATACTAATAAAGTACCATCTTTTTTAGTGATTTCTAATGAATCGTAAATTTTTGGTAACTCAGCATTTGCATCATTAAACACGACGTCAACAACTGGTCCGATAATTTGTGCAACTTTTCCTGTGATTCTAGACATTGCTTATGTATTTATTTAATAGCTAATTAATGTTGAAAAAATGATGTATTTTTCCGAGTGCAAAGATAGTTTTTTCTAAAACAATTTTGCAATTTATTTTTTGAATTTTTTGCAATAAAAAAGCGAAATTTTACAATTTCGCTCTTAATTTGTTATTCTACGGTTACAGATTTTGCTAAATTTCTTGGTTGATCGACATTACAACCTCTTAAAACTGCAATGTGATATGATAATAATTGTAATGGGATTGTAGTTAATAATGGCGTAAACGGTTCGTTTGTTTCTGGAATTTCAATAACGTGATCTGCTAAAGCCTTAACTTGTGTATCTCCTTTAGTTACCACTGCAATAATTTTTCCGCTTCTTGATTTTATCTCTTGAATATTACTCACCACTTTATCATAATGACCTTTATTTGGTGCAATAACAATAACTGGCATGTGCTCATCAATTAAAGCAATAGGCCCGTGTTTCATTTCAGCAGCTGGATAACCTTCTGCATGAATATATGAAATTTCTTTTAATTTTAAAGCTCCTTCTAAAGCAACTGGAAAATTATAACCTCTTCCTAAATACAAACAATTAGTTGCCTCTTTATAGTTTTCAGCAATCAACTTTGCTACTTCATTTGTTAATAATGCCTCTTGTACTTTTTCTGGCATAATTTCTAACTCTAATAAATAGCGTTGATATTCCGAATTATTCATGGTACCCTTAGCTTTAGCTAAACGGAGAGCTAACAAAGTTAGAATGGTAATCTGAGTTGTAAATGCTTTTGTTGAAGCAACTCCAATCTCAGGCCCTGCGTGTGTATAAGCACCTGCATGCGTTTCACGAGAAATTGACGAACCTACTACATTACAAACTCCAAATACAAAAGCTCCGTTTTCTTTAGCTAATTTAATTGCTGCCAAAGTATCTGCCGTTTCACCAG
>CAZCIV010000158.1:0-6399 GCA_964498595.1 uncultured Flavobacterium sp. | reverse complement strand
GTTACGGCTACAACTTCTGGAAATACAGTTACTATTAGTGGAACTCCTTCTGCTAGTTTTTCTTATACCATTGCCACTGTTAACGGCTGTGGCGGTACCTCTTTAAGTGGAAGTATTACTTTAAATAACAATATTACCCCAACCTTTACTCAAGTATTACCTATGTGTGCAGGAGCTACTTCATCTCCACTACCTTTAGTTTCTAACGAGGGTATAACAGGAATTTGGACACCTGCTTTCAACAATAATACTTCAACCAATTATACATTTATTCCTGATCCTGCTCAATGTGCCCTTACTGCTCAAATGACTGTTCAAATTTTCCCGGCACCAACTGTAATCGCAACGAATTTAAATCCAACATTCTGTTCAGGTGGTACAACCAATATTCAACTAAGCAGTAATGTTTCAGGAGCCACGTTTTCATGGACTGTAACTGGTGGGAATATCGTTGGAGCTATTGGTACTTCAGGAAATTCTATTAATCAATTATTGAGTGTTAGTTCAGGTACAACTTCTACAGTTGAAGTAACTTACAAGATAATAGCTGAAGCAAATGGATGTGCGGGACCTCCTGTAGAAGTTAAGGTTCAAGTTACTCCAATTCCTGATTTGCAAATAGCAACTGGAACAAACCCTATCTGTTCTGGAGAAACCACATCGATATCTTTTTCTGGTTCGGTTCCTAGAACTGTATTTCATTGGGTGATTACAGGTATTTCAGGTATTACAGGAGCATCAAATGGATCAGGAACAAGTATTCAACAAGCATTAAGTACTACAGGATCTTCACAAGGAAGTGTAACCTATGAAATTACGCCTACATTGAATGGATGTATTGGACCTTCTCAATCAATTACTGTTTTAGTTAATCCAAGACCAGAAATGTTTACAAATTCAACACATCCAGATATCTGTAGTGGAGATTTAACCAATATTAGTATTGGAACATTCAATAACAATACGGTTTTAACATGGACAGTAAATCCTGTAGGAGTTAACGGGGCTTCATCTGGAAGCAATATTGGATTGTCTACAACCATAATTCAAGAATTAACCACTTCAGGAAATACACAAGGATATGTTGATTATACAATAACGCCTAGCTTAGCTGGCTGTGATGGAACATCATTTACTGTTAGGGTTTACGTTAATCCTCTACCTGAACCAAAATTAATAGACGGAGCTATTTGTGTTGATGCATCTGGCATTCCATTTCAAACTTATACTTTAGATTCAGGTTTAGATAATACAACATATGATTTTATTTGGTATTTTAATGGAGTAGCTATTCCAAACTCAAATAATGCTACCTACACTGCAAATGAAGTTGGAATATATGGTGTTGTAGCAACTAATAGCACAACAAATTGTCACTCTGGTAATGGAACTGATATGGTCATTGCTAATGTAATACCAGTTACTCCAGCTACTAGTTTAACTTATACACAGAGTAATTATTTTAGTGAAAATACCACAGTAATTATCAATATGACTGGAGGTACGGGTACTTTGTTATATTCTTTAGATGATGGTACATTCCAAACTTCTAACATCTTTACAAACATAAGTGCAGGATTACATACAATAACCGTAATAGATACTCAAGGATGTACTCATTTTACACAAGACATTTTTATTGTTGAATATCCTCACTATTTTACACCTAATGGTGATGGATATAACGACACTTGGTTTATCGCTGGTTTACAAAACACAGATGTAATCAATATTTTTGACCGATATGGCAAATTAATCAAACAATTAAGAGGGGAAGAATTTTGGGATGGTTCTTACAACCAACAACAACTCCCTTCAACTGATTATTGGTTTACAGTAGACTATTTGGAAAATGGTGCTAAGAAACAATTTAAAGCGCATTTTGCCTTGAAGAGATAATGAAAAAAAGAGTTGGTATATGCTAACTCTTTTTTTTATTCATTTTAGATTGCTTCTCCAATTTTTGAAGTAATTTTGTCCTATCTCTCTACAACTATAAAAATGGAAAACTCAAAAAAAACATTACTCGTTAAAATTCTCAAAGTAACGGGAATCACTTTTATTATTTCATTATTACTACTCGTAATATTACCCATTGTTTTTGCTGATACCATTACTGAAAAAGTAAAAATATTGGCCAATAAAAACCTAGAGGGTGAATTAAATTTCAACGAATCAGAATTATCCTTTTTCAAACATTTCCCTTCTTTAACATTGACCTTGCACGAATTAAATCTTAATGGTTCAAAACCTTATAAAAATAAATCGTTAGTTTCTGCAAAAGAAATAAGTTTTGGTATCGATGTTTGGTCAGTAGTATTTGGAAATCAAACAGAAATTGAAGAAATCTACTTGGAAGAAGCTAAAATCAATGTTTTAGTTAACAAAAAAGGAGAAGCTAATTATAACATTTACAAATCAGATTCTAAAGACACCACAACTTCATCTGAAAGTGCTTCTCTAAAGTTAGAAAATATTCAAATTAACAACAGTCAATTGGTTTATAATGATAAGTCAACTAAAATTCTTATCGAAGCCAAAGGTTTTAACTACAAAGGAAAAGGCGATTTATTAAAATCAAATTTCAGCTTAAAAACATCTGCAAAAATTGACAGTTTGAGTTTTACTTACAATAAAAGAGAATACTTAAAAAACAAAAAATTAAAGGCTGATTTAATTACAAAAATCAACACCAATTCGCTTTCATTTGTATTTGAGAAAAACGATTTGATCATCAATAAATTACCTGTTGAGTTTACAGGTTTCTTTGATTTCCTTAAAAATGGTTACCAAATGGATTTCAAATTAAAAACCGAAGACAGCGATTTAGATGATTTATTCACTGCTTTACCTGCCGAATATGTTTCTTGGATGAACGAAACAAAAATGAAAGGAACAACCTCTGCTTTCTTAACTTTAAAAGGGAAATACATTGCTTCTCAAAATCTGAGTCCTGAAGTAAATTTCAACATCAAAGTAAGAGATGGCTATGTAAAACATGAAAAAGCACCTTATTCCATTGAGAATATTTTCTTGAATTTAGATACCAAACTTCCTAATTTAGACATCAATCAGTTGAAAATTCGTTTGGATTCGCTTTATTTTGATGTAAATAAAAACAAATTAAGCGCGATTTTAATTTCGGATGGTTTTGGAGAACAACTTAAAATTGACTCAAAAGTAAAATCAAAATTAGATTTGGCTTTTTTGAGTGATGCACTTCAAATTCCGAATTTTAAATTAGCAGGAAGTTTGGATGCCGATATCGTTTCTAAAGGAGATTATATTAAAAAAGATAAAAAATTCCCTGTAACTAAAGGAAAATTTAACCTTACTAACGGATTCATTCAAACCGCTTATTATCCAAAACCGATTCAAAATATTAATTTAAAAGCAAACTTAAATAGTCCAACAGGTGATTTTAAAGATGCATCTTTTAACCTTTCTCCAGCGAATTTTACTTTTGAAGGCGAATCATTTAACTTAAACGCTTCTTTTAAAAACTTCGATAATATCAATTACGATGTAAAAGCAAAAGGAATTCTAAACGTTGCCCGAATTTACAAAGTATTTTCGCAAAAGGGATTAGATCTTGACGGTTTCATTAAAGCGAATTTAAGTTTATCAGGAAAACAAAGCGACGCTTCAAATGGAAGAATTGCCAACTTAAAAAACAGTGGAACACTTGAAGTAAAAAACATCAAAACCACAAGTGCTTATTTGGCAAAACCTTTCTTAATCGAAAGCGGTTTGTTCACGTTCAATCAAGATAAAATGAACCTCTCTAATTTCAATGGAAAATATGGAACATCTGATATTACCATGAATGGAAATATAGAAAACGTTATCAATTTTGTCCTTTCGGAAAATCAAATTTTAAAAGGAAACTTCAGTCTAACATCGAATTATTTGAATGTTAACGAATTTATTCCAACCACAACTTATGAAACCGAAGATGAAACAGAAAAAACAGAAGCTGTAGGAGTAATTCAAATTCCAACGAATTTAAATGTTTCCATCCAAACTAATGCTGTAAAAACGCAATATGACGACGTTACCATTGAAAATTTAAAAGGAAATTTAGTCATTCAAAACGGTAGTTTACAACTTTCAAATAGCAGCTTAGGTATCATTGGTGCTACTGCTAAAATGGATGCTTTTTATAAAAACGAAGGCACACAAAAAGCGTATTTTGATTATAAAATCAATGCTTCCGAATTTGATATTAAACGCGCTTACAACGAAATCAAAATGTTTCGAGAAATCGTAACTGCGGCAGAAAATGCAGAAGGAATTGTAGGTTTGAATTATTCGATAAAAGGTGTTTTAAACAATCAAATGGCACCCGTAATGCCCTCTTTAGAAGGAAGTGGAACACTCTCAGTGAAGAAAGTTAAAATGAAAGGCTTTAAATTATTGAACGTCGTTTCTGCTAAAACAGAAAATCCAGACATTAAAGATCCTGACATATCTAAAGTAGACATCAAATCAACCATTAAAAACAATATTGTTACTATCGAACGTTTCAAATTTAAAGTAGCAGGTTTTAGATTACGATTTGAAGGACAAACGAGTTTAGACGGAAAATTAAACTTGAAAATGCGTATTGGATTACCACCATTAGGCATAATTGGAATTCCGATTAAAGTATTGGGAACACAAGAAAATCCAGACATCAAATTAGGAAGAAAATCAGAAGATTTGGAAGAAACGGAATATATTGACGGTGTAACTCCAATAAATACAAACGAAGGTCTACCTGGACCAAAAACAGTTCCAAGTGACAGTATTCCCAAAATTGAACCGACAGTTCCTGTTGAAAAAACATAATAATAATATCCTATTTAGTTTTATCAAATTCTCAAAATGTTTTCCTGATTTGTGAAAAAGTCGTAATTTTACGTCAAACATCACAAGTAAAATTATGGAAACGCATTTTGAAAGTAATCCACTGATTGACAGATTACCAAAGCATTTAAAACAATTCATCAAACCGCAAGTTTATGAAGATTATACGCCAATTAACCAAGCAGTTTGGCGCTATGTTATGCGTAAAAATGTAGATTATCTTTCAAAAGTTGCTCATAGTTCTTATTTAGATGGTTTACAAAAAACAGGAATTGAAGTTGATAACATTCCTAGCATGTATGGCATGAACCGAATTTTAAAAGAAATCGGTTGGGCCGCAGTTGCTGTTGACGGATTCATTCCGCCCAATGCGTTTATGGAATTTCAAGCGTATAACGTACTAGTTATTGCTTGCGATATTCGTCAATTAGAACACATTGAATACACTCCAGCTCCAGACATCATTCACGAAGGTGCTGGTCACGCTCCTATTATTGCGAATCCAGAATATGCGGAATATTTAAGACGTTTTGGTGAAATTGGTTGTAAAGCGATTTCGTCGGCACGTGATTATGAATTGTATGAAGCAATTCGTTTGCTTTCGATTTTAAAAGAAGCAGAAGATACACCCGAAGAAGAAATCAAAAAAGCGGAAGAGCAAGTGGATTTCTTACAGAATAACATGGGCGAATTATCAGAAATGTCTCGTATTCGAAACTTACATTGGTGGACAGTAGAATACGGATTAATCGGAACCGTTGAAAATCCAAAAATTTATGGTGCGGGATTACTTTCTTCAATTGGAGAAAGTGCTTGGTGCATGACCGATAATGTGAAGAAAATTCCATACGATATTTCGGCTGCGGATATGAGTTTTGATATTACAAAACCGCAACCTCAACTATATGTTACACCTGATTTTGCTCAATTGAGTCAAGTTTTAGAGGAGTTTGCGAATAAAATGGCGTTACGAACTGGAGGGTTATCGGGAATCAAAAAATTAATTAATTCGAATGCTTTAGGAACTATCGAATTAAGCACTGGACTTCAAATTTCGGGAGTTTTCACGAATGTTATTGAAGACGAAGGAAAGCCAGTTTATGTTCAAACTACTGGAAAAACAGCTCTATCCTACAGAGAAAAAGAATTAGTAGGTCACGGAACAGAATATCATGCTGAAGGTTTTGGTTCTCCTATCGGTAAACTAAAAGGTATCAACTTAGCAATTGAAGAAATGAGTCCAAGAGACTTACGTGCTTATGATATTTACGAAGGCGAACAAGTAACTTTAGAATTTGAAGGCAATATAAAAGTTGTTGGTGAAATTGTAACAGGAACGCGCAATTTACAAGGTGAGATCTTATTGATTAAATTCAAAAATTGTACCGTTACTCACAACGACACAGTTCTTTTTCAACCAGAATGGGGAATCTATGACATGGCAGTTGGTAAAAAAGTAATTTCTGCTTTTTCAGGTCCAGCTGATGTGAATAGTTTTGATATGATTAATCACGTTCCGTCTTCACAAACGATTAAACAGAAAAAATCGGC
>CAZCIV010000157.1:0-6412 GCA_964498595.1 uncultured Flavobacterium sp. | reverse complement strand
ACTTAACTTTTCCAAGACTTTGGGGTTTAGGAACATCTTCTACTCTAATAAATAGTATTGCGGATTGGTTAGATATTGATGCGTTTGAATTGTTGCAAAAAAGTTTTGGCGGAAGCGGTTATGATATTGCTTGTGCTAAGTCAAATTCACCTCTTGTATATCATTTAGAAAACGAAAAACCGCATTTTAAACCCATTCATTTTAATCCTGAATTCAAAGACCATATTTATTTTGTGTATTTGAATCAGAAACAAAGTAGCAAATTGGCGATTGCGAATTACATGTCGAAACACCATCATGTGAATGCCGTAATTTCAAAAATCAACACTATTACATACGAAACCATTGATTGTAAAGAATTAAAAGATTTTGCTAAACAAATGGAAAAACATGAAATTATTATGAGTGATGTTTTAGAAATGGAAACCATTCAAGAAAAGTTTTTTCCTGATTTTGAAGGAGTGATTAAAAGTTTAGGTGCTTGGGGTGGCGATTTTGTAATGGCCGTTTCAAAAGACAATCCTAAAGATTATTTCAAAGAAAAAGGATATCCAGTTGTGCTTACTTATGAAGAAATGATTTTATAATACTTTTTTACAAACCAATATAAAACAAAAAACCACTCATTTGAGTGGTTTTTGTGGTACCTCCAGGAATCGAACCAGGGACACATGGATTTTCAGTCCATTGCTCTACCAACTGAGCTAAGGTACCTTTACAATTTTGAGCATTACTGCTTGTTGATTGCGGGTGCAAATATAAAACCATTTTTATATTTTCCAAAACAAATATTAAAAAAAATCAATTTGTATATTTGCACTTCCAAAAACTAAACCATGCTTTTAACCATCGATGTTGGAAACACCCGAATTAAAGTAGCTGTATTTGAACACAATAAGCAACTCGATTTTTTTATTTTCGAGACAACAGAAGCTTTAAAAAATTTTGAAAATATTTTTAAAAAATATTCCCATCTTCAAAAAATCACGCTTTCTTCGGTAGGAAAACTTGATGAAGAGGTGTTGGATTACATCAAAAGTCAGTTTCCAACGGAAATAATTTCACATCATTCGAGATTTCCATTCAAGAATTTATACAGCACTCCTGAAACATTAGGAATAGACCGAATGGTTTTAGCAGCAGGAGCCACTTTGCAATTTCCAAGTCAAAATCGATTAATTATTGATGCTGGAACTTGTATTACCTATGATTTTGTGAATTCATATAATGAATATTTAGGCGGTGCTATTTCTCCAGGGATTAGTATCCGTTATAAAAGTTTAAACGATTATACCTCAAAATTACCACTTTTATCCATAAGTGAAGACTTTAAAATTATTGGAGATAGTACAAAAAATGCTATTCATAGCGGTATAATTAATGGTGTAATCTTTGAAATTGAGGGCTTTATTTCCCAATATTCTCTTAAAAATCAAGATTTAACAATAATTTTAACAGGAGGAGACGCAGAATTTTTGGCTAAAAGATTAAAAAACACCATATTTGCCAATTCAAATTTCTTACTAGAGAGTTTGAATCTATTATCACTATACACACATCAAAATGATTAAAAAACTTATTGTATTAGCTAGTATACTTTTATCACTAACTTCTTGGGCACAAGACAATACTGCTTCACCATATTCTTATTTCGGATTAGGCGAAGTAAAATTTAAAGGAACTGAAGAAGCCAAAGCAATGGGAGGAATAAGTATTGTTGCAGATAGCACCCAACTTAATTTAATAAATCCTGCTTATTATTCTAAATTAAGATATACAACTTTTGCTATTGGTGGTACTAACTCTTTTACAAATTTTTACACAAATAATGAATCTGACAAATCACAAAGAACAAGTTTAGATTACTTATTAGTTGCAATTCCAAAACAAAAATTTGGAGTAATTGTAGGATTAATGCCTTTTTCAACCGTTGGATTCAAACTTAAAAGTAGCGAAATCAATAGTATAGACCAAACTTTAAGAGAGAAAAAATTTCTTGGTAACGGTAATATAAATAGAGTATTATTTGGTACATCTTATAAAATAAACTCTAAGTTTAGCGTTGGTTTTGACCTTAATTACAATTTTGGGAAAATCAAAACAGAGACAGTAGAATTTGTTGAAGACCCTGTTATTCAGCTTGGTTCTAGAGAAAGAAATACATCAATTGTAAAAGGATTTTCTTCCAGTTTTGGAGTTACCTATGAAGGAAAAATCAACAACAAATTAACACTATACTCTTCATTAACTTTTAGTCCAGAAAGCAAGTTATACTCTGAAAACACTAGAAACATTGCTACTATTGTATATGGTTCTTCAGGTAATGAATTGATAGATGAAGAACAAGATGTTGATGTACAAAATAACTATATTGCAATTCCTACAAAATTAAGTATTGGTTCTGGTATTGGAGTAAAAAACAAATGGCTTATTGCTACCGAAATCACACTTCAACAAACTAGCAAACTAGAAAACAGATTCAAAGACGAATTAAATGGAGATTTTAAAAACGCAACAAAAATTGCGCTAGGTGGATTCTTTATTCCAAAATACAACTCCTTTTCTAGCTATTTTAGCCGAATTACCTATAGAGCGGGTTTACGATATGAAAATACGGGATTAGTGTTAAAAAATGAAAGCATTAACGATTATGGCATGACTTTTGGACTAGGACTACCAGTTGGATTATCTAAAATAAACATTGGATTTGAATTAGGTAAAAAAGGAACAACAACTCAAAATTTAATTCAAGAAAATTATTTCAATTTGAATATCGGATTATCATTGAGTGATTTGTGGTTTAGAAAGAGAGAAATTAATTAATATTTATAACAACCAAAATGAAAAAGAGTTTAACTTTACTATTTATAGCAACAGCTAGTTTTTTTTCCCAAGCTCAAAACAATGAAGCTTGTACTGAAGCTATTAGCTTAATGACAACTTCTGTTAAAGCTAAAGATGTAAATAGCTATGATTACCTAACAACTTTAAGAAAAGATTGCCCCACTTTTCACAAAAGCATATATACATATGGTGAATTGGCAATAAAACTAAAAATTGAAAAAGCTACTACCCCACAAGAAAAAGAAAAATACGTTCGTGATTTATTAAAATTATACGACGAGCACGATCAATATTTTCCTGGAAATGGAGCTGGAAATAAAATGAAAAAAGGATTGGCTTTGTTTGACAATAAAATTGGAACAACAGATGAAGTATATAATTTGTTAGATGTTGCTTTTAAAACAGATTACGCCAACTTTAAATATGCTAAAGCCATGTATGTTTACTTCGAAATTTTAGTAAACAAACATAAAGCTAATAGTGGTATTGAATTGCAACAAGTTTTTGACAAATACGACGATTTAACAAAAAAACTTGAAGAAGAAGAAAAGGAATTAACTGATGAAAAAGACGCACTTTTAAGCAAAGAAGAATCTGGTCAAACTTTAACAGATAAAGAAACTGCAAGAAAAAATAGATTAGAGAATAATTTAGAAATTTTTGAAGGAGTAAGAAATGACATGGATAATATTATTCTTGAGTTATCAACTTGTGCTAAATTAATACCATTTTACCAAAAAGGATTTGAACAAAACAAAACAAATGAAGAATGGTTAAAAAGAGCAACAAACCGTTTAGATGCAAAAGGATGTGATTCAGACCCATTATTCTCTAAAATGTCAGAAGCATTGTATAAATTAAACCCAAGTGCTGAAGCTGCTGAAAAATTAGGTATTGTAGAATATCAAAGAAAAAATACAGCTAAAGCAATGGAATATTTTAATCAGGCTGCAAGTTTGCATACAGACAATACTAAAAAGGCAAATTTATATTATAAAATTGCAACCTTATATAGTAGATCTAACAAAATTCAAGCTCGCAGTTATGCAAGAAAAGCTTTGGAAGTTAAACCTTCTTTTGGGAAATCATATCTTTTAATTGCTTCTTTATATGGAAGTAGTATTAACGAATGTGGTAATGATCAATTTGAAAAAAGAGCTGTTTACTGGTTAGCTGCACAATATTGCGACAAAGCAGCATCAGTTGATTCAACCTTGAGAGGTAAAGCAAGCGGTGATGCTGCTAAATATAGAGCTGCAGCACCTTCAAAAACAGAAATATTCCAATCTGGAAAAGGAGGACAACGAATTGCTTTCAATTGTTGGATTGGAGAAAGTATATTAGTTCCAAGCTTATAAAATGAAAATACATTTTAAAATAACAATTTTAAACATGGTCACGATTTTTATCGTGACTATGTTTTTTTCATGCGAAAGCGACATCAATAAAGTTCAAAAACTTAGCAAAACATCTTTTATTCCTACAGGTGAAGCTGACACAATTAACTTAAAATATACCGATTCAGGACAAATTAAATCAATACTTAAGAGTCCGAAAATGTTAGATTATGGCAATATAATCAATCCTTTTACAGAATTTCCAAAAGGTATTAATGTTACTCTTTTTGATAACAAAGGAAACACTACAACCATTGTAGCAGATTATGCCATATCATACAAGAAAACCAACATAATAGACCTTCAAGGGAATGTGAAAATTAGTTCTGATAATGGTAAAAGATTAGAAACTTCACAATTATACTTTGACCAAAAAAATGAATGGTTTTTTACCGAAAAACACTTTAAATATACGGATGAAGCAGGAGGTTATTTAGAAGGTCCCGGTGTTGATTTTAGTAAAGATTTCAAAATTTTTAACATGCAAAAAAGTAGTGGTGAAGTAAACACTATTGATCAATAAATTGTTTTACATTTGACTTTTCATTACATTTGATAAATTTATTACTTATGACTTATTTAAAATTCATTCAATATATCTATTTAATTTTTGCGGGATTCTTTTTTTACGATGCATTTAAAAAATACACAGAAGGAAGACCTTTTAATGATATTCTACTAAGTATTATTATTGCCATTGTGGCTATAGGAATGTTCTTTTTTAGAAGGCATTTTCAAAACAAATATCAAAATAGAAAATAGCTAAATGGAAATTGCTATTATTGTAATTTGTCTGTTGCTTTCAGCGTTCTTCTCAGGAATGGAAATTGCTTATGTTTCTTCAAACAAAGTTTATTTATCCATTGAAAAGAGACAACAAAACTTTAATGCATCTATTTTAAACAAACTTACCGATAAACCTTCTCAGTTTATCACCTCAATGCTCGTTGGAAACAATGTAGTTTTGGTTATCTATGGAATTTACTCTGGTGATTTAATCATTGATTGGCTCAATAATTATTTTGAATTAACTGCTTTCATTGGATTACTTCTACAAACCTTAATATCAACAGCAATAATTTTATTAACTGCAGAATTTCTTCCTAAAGTATTTTTTCAAATTTATGCCAACTCGTTTATAAAACTCTTTGCTGTACCGACTTATTTTTTCTATCAACTATTTTTTTGGCCAACAAAATTTATAATTTGGATTTCAGATACTATTTTAAAAAAATTCTTTAAAACTCCAGGAGACCAAGTTCAGAATTATTTTAGTAAAGTAGAATTAGGAAACTACATTACAGAACAAATGAATAATGTATCGCAAGATAATGAAATAGATTCTGAGATTCAAATTTTTCAAAATGCTTTAGAATTTTCCGACTTAAAAGCGCGAGACATCATGACACCAAGAACTGAAATTAGTGGTGTTGACATCTTAGATTCTGTATCTGAATTAAAAGAAACTTTTATTAAAACAGGATATTCTAAATTACTTATTTATCAAAATTCTATTGATGATATTTTAGGTTATGTGCATTCTTTTGAACTTTTTAAAAAGCCAAAAACCATCAAAAGTATTATGATTCCAGTTGAATATATCCCGGAAACCATTTTGATTAAAGATGCTTTAGACTTATTAACGAAAAAAAGAAAAAGTATAGCTGTTGTATTAGATGAATATGGAGGTACCTCAGGAATTATTACCGTAGAAGACATCATCGAACAATTATTTGGAGAAATTGAAGACGAGCACGATTTAGATGAAGAATTAATTGATGAAATCGTTGAAGAAAACACCTATTTGTTTTCTGCAAGATTAGATGTTGAATTCATAAATGAAAAATACAATTTGCAAATCCCCGAATCAGATTCCTACACAACTTTAGGCGGTTTTATTGTAAATCATACTAAAGAAATTCCACTCAATGATGAAAAAATAAATATCGAAAATTTTGAAATAATCATTCATTCAGCAAGCAATAAAAAAATTGAATTGGTTCGTTTCTCTATAAAAGAAGAAAAAAGATAAAAAATCTTTGGAATTTTCTAGTAAAATATGAGTTTACTATTTTATTATTAAATAGATAATTGTATTTTCGCCCTCTGAAAAAAATTAAACACAAATAAAAATGGCAGTTTTATCTAAAATTAGACAACGTTCATTCTTC
>CAZCIV010000156.1:0-6419 GCA_964498595.1 uncultured Flavobacterium sp. | reverse complement strand
TTGGTTGAAAGTTTTGTGCTCCGAAACCCGCCCGAACGCAAAGCCCGAAACCGTTGTGTGCAACCCTAAAAGACGACACGACCGACAAAAACGAACAGAAAAGTGAAAGACAAAATACCTACGCTTCAGCAAAATCAAAAGAGCTGCATCCTCACGCTCCAAGCCAACGCAATGCAGCACATTTGCTTTTGCCCTACCGCACCACAACAACAATAAAACAACGAACTAATTATTTTTAAGCACCAACAGAAAAACAGAATTATTAATGGATAACAGAACACAAATAGAACAGCCAAGTGTCATTTCTGGTGTACTCGATGAGTTGCTTGACAATATGTACATAAATAATGTTGACAAGCGCCTCCGTGAACTAGATCAACCAAGTGAAAACGATTGTAAACGTTGGATCTGGGAGCTAATTCAGAATGCAAAAGATAGCATTGTCGAAGATAACGTTAAGAATTATGTTGATATTAAATTGATTATTAAAGATGATTTTGTTGTTTTTAAACATAATGGTTCACCCTTTACTGCAAAGGCTTTATTTGGATTACTATATAAGTATAGTGCAGGTGATATAAACAATACGGAAAGCACGGGTAGATTTGGTACAGGCTTTTTAACAACCCACACACTTTCAAAAATTGTTTCAATCGAAGGTGATTTGTACAAGGATAATAGTAAAAAAGAACTATGTGGTTTTTCTGCAACTATGTATAGAGATGGGATTGATGCAGATGAGTTATTGGAAGGTGTAAGAAAAATGAGAAAAAGCCTATCATATACTGAGGAAATCAATAATTGGACTACTTACACCTATCATTTAACAACAGAACAAAATAGAAGTGCACTTAAATTAGGATTAGACAATTTCATAGACAACATTGCTCAAACAATGCTTTTCTGTAAAGAATTGAACACTGTTGAATTAGATAATGACGGGGCTATTACAAAAATTATCAGGAAGCAATCACAAGAATTGGAAAATGAAATAGGTATTTCTGAATTTGAGATAACAGGAAATAACCCTCACTCGAGAAAATTTATACATACAAAATTAAATAAGCAAAGTGAAGAATTAACTAAACGATTTAAAACCCCAAGAGAAGTACGATTAATGGCAGCTATTGAAATTGACAACGAAAATAACCTCGTTGAAAACGAAACAGCACCATCACACTTTTGTGTTCTTCCTCTTGTTGGCTCTGAAAAACACATAATGCCGATTTATCTTAACAGTCCAGACTTTGAGCCAGACTCCGAAAGACAAAGCCTGTTATTAGACGGTTCTGTTGATTGGGAAGAACATAAGGATTTAGGTACAATAATTACTGTTAGAGGAATCAATCGGATTATTTTAAAAGAAAGCATTCAACTCTATGATTCTTTGGTTTCATATATATGTAATAATGGATACCATAGGTTATATCTATTAGCTAAAGGTTTAAAACGCACACCTGACTTTGAAAAGAATTTCAATAAAGAATGGTTTGAGAAGGAGATGATTTTGCCATACCGTGAGATTCTGAAAAAATATAGAATTGTTGAAACTGAAAGTGGTAATCAAAAACTTTTTGATGACGCCAATAATCCTAATATTATTATCCCAAGTGGAAATAAAGAAGAACGTAAAAGAATATATGCTTTAGCAAACGATTTGTTTCCAACTAAGTTGCCTTTAGAAAAATATGCCAGCAGCTGGGCTTTATTTGCCTGGAAGGAATGTGGATTGTTTGAAATAGAGGACTTATGCAAGTATGTTGCTAAGCAGGAAAATGCATCACAATTACCTAGTTACGAATGGCTCAATCATTTTTTGACATTCATAGAAGAGACAGATGAAACTTTGCTAAAAAAGTATTGTCTAGTACCAAATAATTATGGAAACTTGATTTCCTTAGAAGAACAAGATTTTTCAGAAGGCGTTGGATTAACGGAATTTGTGCTTGACACTTTATTATGTCTCGGCCTAGATTTAAAACCCAAGCTTTTGCACCAAAACATAACGGCAATCAACTTGCCACTAAAAATTGATTCAAAAGTAATTGCAGAAAAGATAGACGAGCAAGCCGATCTTATTATTAAAGACAAAGATTTAACCCTAGTTCAAACTGTTGAGAAATTGTTGCCTCTTATAAATATTTATCCGACAGATATTGAAAAATACAGTTCGGAATTTATTGTTCGGCAAAAAAACATCAATCGTTTTGTTCAAAGTGTTTTCCCAAACCTAGAAGTATCTGAACAACCCAATAATGATATTATTGAAAAAGCGTGGAATTCAACACATAAATGGTTGATTTCACAACTGATAGATTCTGTTGCTGAATACGAAAACATAAATTCTTTGCCAGAACACATCTCTAATAAAATACAATGGCTAAATGATTTTATCGCATTTGTCAGTAAAGAGATAAAAGAGGGTAAACTAGACGAAGTTGGAATTATCCCAAATCAAAACGGTGATTTTTGTTTTAAAATAGATTTATCCATTGATGATAATATACCTGAAATTCTGAAAACAGAACAAGCAGAAAAATTTGGCATTTTACTTAAAAAAACCTTAATAAATAAGGAGATAAACTCTGTCACTATTTCGAGTAAAAAAGGAATAAACACAGTCGTAGAAATAATAAATGATTTATTCAAAAACAACATTTTTGAAGATAAACTTGATGATTTAGACTTTGCAATTTACTTACTTCATTTATTACCAGAACAAACTAGCCCAACACTTCACAAATCTCAAACCACACTATTATCAATAGTAAAAAAATACTATTACGAAAGATGTAAAAATTATTCAGAAAACACTATCAGTTGCAATTCAGAAGAATTTTGGCAAAAAAGCAATGATAAAATAGTTTCAAGTCTAATCAGTCATTTAGAGGAAGACAAGAATATAATATCATTACAAAAATATTTGACAGATTCTGGAACTCCTTTCGACAAAGGAGACACAATTATATTTCTCAACAATTTTTATGACTACCTGAAACATACAAATAGAAATATAACAGGTAAAATTATTCCAAATCAGAATGGCAATTTCTGTTCATTTGAAGATGATTTCTATAAAGACGATAATATACCAAATGAGTTGAAGGAAGTTTTATCACTTCTTAATTCAGATGCAGACTTTCGTAATATTCTTGCAGAAACCTCATTGTCATTACTGCCAGCCCACTCAAAAAATATTAAAGATATTGCAGAACCTATAGACGATGCTATAAAAGAAACATTTGCTGATTCAAGGAATTGGGACGATGAAAATTTCAAAAAGGCAGTTTCAATTTTGACTAAATATTTCCGCAAACACAAAGAATGTGCGGATATTTTTAAATACTCGTGGAATAAGAAAGATACTATTGAGTTGAATGTACTTGTTGGAGAAGACGGAATCAAAATACTTCAATCTTTCCAAAGCGGAGAATTAGATATCGAACAGATAAAACAAAAGGATAAAGAAATAGCTGAACTCAAAGAAGAAAATGCCAAGCTAAAAACAAAAAATGAAGAATTAGAAAAGCTACTTGCTGAAAAAGCAGAAATAGAAAATGAGAAAATCTCACTAGAGGAAAAACTTAAAAAGATACTAATAAGCGATCCTAACTCTTCTGAAATAGAAATTATACAGGATAAAATAAGGATTAAGGCCGATGAAATTGCGGCAATAGGTGATACAACGATTGCTATTGACTACGATAGCGGCATAAGTGTAAGCGACCAAAAAGAAGCGAATAGAGAAGCTAAAGAAATTGTAAAAGAACGATTAGAAAAAGAGGGATTCTCATTCACAAAAGGGATAGATGGCTATTCCACAATTGACGGTGTTTTTAAAGGTAATACAGAATATCCACTTGTAGTTAAAAGCTATAAATATCAAGGAGCACCTTTAAAAATTGGAGCAAATGAATGGATACAGCTAATGAAGCCAAACTCTATGTTTTGGGTACACTTCGGTAACAGAAAATTGGGTTGTTTAAACCTTTTTGATTTACTGAGAAAACAAGACAAATTATCGTTAAGCTTTAGTACTGAAAATCTAGACTTTGAACACAGATTAGAAAACTTTGCTGAACTATTACATTATTTCAAAAATGTTCATTTTGACTTTAATAGTATCAGACCTCACGATTACAGTACTGCGGAAAATCTAAATAATTATCGTTTTAACGAGAGGCGAAATGAAACAGATTTAAGTAGTGATAGTGATGAAAATTTACATTGATGAAGTATACCAGACAAGAACATAGCAATTTTCTTGAAGAAGAGCTTCAAGCACAAACGAAAGCATTTAATCAAAAGTTAAATACTTCCGCTATGTTTTTGCTTCAAGAACGAGAGGAACTTTTTGTTGCTCAATTTATAACTTTTAAAGATGGAGAAATGATATTAAAATTCTCAACTAAACGTGGTTTGCCACGCAAAGGTGAGTATTTGTATTGTTTTACTGTTCCAAAGGAGTTGAGAGATTACAGAAATTGGGGTGACAAAACTTATGGCGACCTAATAAAAGAAAAAGGAAACTTTACTGAAACTGTTTGCGTATGGCAAGCTCCATCCAAAGACAAGGACGGGAATCTTGAAAAGGACTTTTACATAGCAGGTTTTCGGGGTGTCGAATTGGATTTTTCGGTAAATATTTCCAAAGCAGAAAAAATGATTTTGCTTTTAGGCCCGAATATACCACCCTACGGTTATATTGAAAATCTACAAAAAATAGTTAAAAACAATTACTCCGAAGCAGTAAGTTCAATTTTATATCAAGACTTTATAAAAAATAGTTGGGAACCTTCATTACTTGATGAGAAAAATGATATACCCAATTTCATTTTAAGTCAATTAACCCTAACTGATCAAGTTGTATTGATAGGTCCACCCGGCACAGGAAAAACATATCAAATTGCTGAAATCTGTAAACGCTTATGTGATCAAGGAAAATCGGTTTTGGTTACATCGCTTACGAATAGAGCGTTAATAGAAGTCGTTGAAAAACCAGCTTTAACAAGTATGTTAGATCAAGGAAAAGTTTTTAAAACTAAAATATCTACAGATGAAGCTAAAGAAATTCCAAGATTACAACCGACAAAGGATATAAACCCTCAACCTGGCAAGATAGTTTTGTCAACCTTTTTTATCGCAAGCAACGAAGCGACTAACATCGTGGATACACCTCCTTTTGATTATGTAATAGTTGATGAAGCAAGTCAAGCATTACTAGCAATGTTTGGAGCAGCAAAACTTTTAGGGAAGAAAAATATTTGGATTGGCGACACAAATCAGCTGCCTCCAGTTGTTGCTATCAATGAAGATAAAGTAAATAAGAAAAACTACGCCTTTCTAGTAGATGGATTAAAAGCACTTTCAGATTCTTCATCTGTTCCTATCTTTCAATTGACCGAGACCTATCGTTTACCAAATAGAGGAACTAATTATACTGGTTTGTTTTACAACAACACCCTTAAATCCCGTGCAAAAACAGATATAAGGCTTTCATTTCCAGAAATTCCAAATGACATAAACCTATTTTTTAACCCAAAGGGAGGCTCAACACTGATTAAAACCGATTTAGAAGTTGGTAATAAAAAACCGAAAAATGCCTTAGAAATAGCAAAGATGTTAGTATCTCATTTATTTAAGATAAATGAAGATTTACATATTTCGGTTCTAAGCAATTACATTGACACTATAAAAGCATTGCAGAAAAGCATTTATGGCTCTATTGAAAATCCGAAAAATCTACTCATTGAAACTGTTGCTAGAATACAAGGACTAACAACTGACATTACAATATTCGTAATACCAAATTCAGGCTACAATCATTCATTGGAAAAGCGTCTGTTTAACGTTGCGACAAGCCGTTCTAAACGTCATACAATCATTATTGCAGACAAAGATATAATCACTTCCTATCCAAATTTAGACGAATCAGTGAAAACGTATCTTCAAAAACTAGATGATGAGTTTTCGTTTTATTACACAACTGACAAAAAACTAATTGAAAGCAAAGCCAAAGAAACAAATGAACAACAGGTTGAAGAAAAGTTAGAAAGTCAAACAGGATTAAAAGTAATTGGTAAAATAGACCTTTCCAAGTTTGAAAAACCTAAGAAAGAAATCGTTAAGGGCAAGGAAAATATTTACATTATTGACACTAATGTATTTGTTGACCAACCCGATATAATTTCAAAAATAGACAAAAAGTATCAAGTAATTTTATCTGCAAAAGTTATTGACGAGTTAGACAAATTGAAAGTTAGGCTATCAGAAGAACAAAAGAAAAACGTTCAAAAGGCAATCAAACAAATCAATGATAGTTTTGACAAACGAAATGTCAAAATGGACACAGCCGACCTCACTTTGTTACCAAGCGACTTTGACAAAAAATCGCCAGACAATTTTATTTTGACAGTTGC
>CAZCIV010000155.1:0-6419 GCA_964498595.1 uncultured Flavobacterium sp. | reverse complement strand
TCAACGTAAATACTTACGGAACTGCAAAAGTAAATTTAACTGATGGAGAAATCAGTAAAGTAGTTGAAGGTATTTTTGACATGCGTCCGTACTTCATTGAACAACGTTTAAAATTAAGAAATCCAATATATAGCGAAACAGCTGCTTATGGTCATATGGGAAGAACACCAGAAACGGTAACCAAAACATTCAAATCTCCTGATGGTCAAGAAAAAACAATGACAGTTGAATTATTTACATGGGAGAAATTAGATTTTGTTGATCAAGTAAAAGCTGCTTTTAAATTATAGAAATTAGTATTCACAAAAAAGCCTGACATTGGTCAGGCTTTTTTTATAGTGTATATTTCAAACTCAAAATAACAAATCGAGGTTGTACTCTGTAACTCGAAAAACTACTTGTACCACCTAACTGACTAAAACTATTTGTGTCAAGCGATTTTGTATCTAACAAGTTGGTTCCTGAAAGTTTCCATTCCCATTTACTCCCTTTCTTTTGATACATTAAACTTGCTGTTAAGAAGTCATATTCGCTATCAATAGTTTTCGTTTTGTTTCTATTGTGAAAGTATGAATATTCTGAAACGAATGAAAACGCATCTAAAAAGTAATATTCTAATGTTAATGTTGGACTATCTATATAAATAACATCTGAAAAGTTATCGTTAACAGTAAAATTATATCCCAAAGTTAAATTAGGCAACGTTTTATAATTCGTAGAAAAACTCAAGTTATAACTTTGAGAGTACGATTCAATTGTTTGAATTTCTGTTGGGTTATTACTTGGGTCAGTATCTGCATCTGGATAAACACGAATGTTGTTGTTCTTTGACCAATTAAAACCTGCTCTAAAATTCGCCTTGTAATACCTTGCAAAAGAGCGTCCATAATTTCCATTTGCAGAAAAAGTTTCATCAGGAAAATTAGAATTCATATTTTCAGATGAAGAAATTTGATTTACTCCTAATAACAAAGCTCTATTTTTTATTGCATCTAATTGTCTTGTATACGTTATATTAGCAAAAATATTCTCAAAATTAAACATGTTATATTTAAAATAACGCAATGTATGAACTTGAGAAGTTGAGTTTTCTAAATAACGATTTCCGCTAAACAAACTGTTATAATTTGAAAACACATACCCTTGAGCTAATTTATTAATATCAGTAAAATTATTAGTTAAGGAATAGTTATAGGTTAATGTTTCCGATTTTTTAATTTGCCAAAGCGCATAAACATCAGGTAAGATTCTATTGAAAGATTGCTTATTAGAAGTTCCTAATTGTTCATCATTCATATTAAATTGATGTACACTAAATCCTGGATTGAACGTAAACTTACCCAACAAAAATTTATAATGTACTCCTAAAAACAGATCATTAAAAGCATAATTTACATCATTATATGTTGTTGCATCAGTTAAATTATTTTGAGTTCCATTATTCAGCATTTGAAAAATTGAGGAATCAAAATTTTGATACGAATACGTATTTCCAAGAGTTAAATTGATGTTACTTTTTGGAGTAACCATATAATAATAATCAAACTTCGCATCTACTTTATTTGTTTGAACATAACGTTTTTGAGTAATATCATCTCTAACACCAACTCCTTCATTCACATAACCTGTTAATAATGGAGCAAAAGGCAAAGTTTCTAAATTAGCATTATAAAACGGATCTTCATTTTGATATAAATGTTGCATTTCAAATGCAAAAACATGTTTATCATTTAAAGTATAATAATAATTCAAATTCTGATTGATTGAAAATGGATTTTGCTTTTTAGCTGTATAAATATCAGAAAGCAAACTTGAAAAAACGCTTGTATTTTCTTTTTGATCAGAAATTTTAATCAACGCATCATAATCAAAATGTAATTTCTCGGAAGGAACATAACTCGAACTCAACTTCAACAAAACTTGATTGCTCTTTTGTTGTGTAAAATCTTCTCTAGTTTCAGTAATAGTTTGAGAAGAACCATCTGGCAAATTATCAATACGATTAGAAATTGTTTTATTTTCTATCTCTGTTTTATTTCCTAACAAAATTCCAAATCCACTTAATGTCCATGCTTTTGAAGGATTAAAACTGAAATTCGCAGCACCAAAAGTCGACTCAATATTGGCTGCTTGATTGTTACGAAGACCTAAAATTCCTAAATCGTTTGAAGAAACATTAAAAGAAGATCCGCCTTTACGCATCATATTTTTAAAACCTCCAGTAAACTTGAAATAATCTTGAGCTGTCAAGGGTAATTCGCCAATATTATTCACATTAGCAATTACATTTAAACTGTATTTTGGGTTATAATAAAACAACTTTGGATTCACAATGAAGCGAGTATCTTCCATCCCAACTCCAATACCTGCATTCATATCACCAAACCAAAAATTCTTTTTACCTTCTTTTAATTTGATATTTAAAGCAATACTCTCTTCGTTATTTTCAAGTCCTTTTAAATTAGAAACTTCGTTGTAATTTCTTAAAACTTGGATTTTATCTAAAGCATCAGCTGGAATGTTTTTAGTAGCTAACTTCGTGTCGCCATCAAAAAAGTCTTTTCCTTCCACCATTACTTTTTGAACTTTTTTCCCTTCTACTTCAATTTCCCCATCTTTATTTACTTCTACACCAGGAAGCTTTTTAAGTACATCTTCCAATTTTCTTTCCGTACCATTTGTAAAAGAATCGGAATTATAAATGATGGTATCTCCCGAAACGCTAACTGGCATTTCGTGAACAATTTCAACCTCTTTTAATTGTGTTCCTTCATTTAAAACCACAGGAAAGTTCATGTTTGAAGTTCCGGTCGTAACTGTTTTTTCAAAGGTTTGAAATCCAATATAACTAACTTTAATAGTGTATGCAGTACTTGGCTTTAAACTCAATGTAAATTTTCCTATTTCATTAGTAATGGCGTAAGCATCCATGGCTTTGGTTTGTTGATTAATGGCCATAATATTAGCCATTTCTAAACCAACTCCTGTGGTATCTTTAACAGTTCCTTCGAAACGTATATTTTGAGAAATGGCACTTGATGTAAGTGCCATAACTAATAATAAAAATGTTTTTTTCATAAATGTTTTTTCTTATCTACCCATTCTAAATTGCATACGATTACCTCCGCCAGGTCCAGAATTCATTTCGCGCATTTCTTCCATTTTCTTTTTAACAGTTTCGTCAAACTCTTTTTGGGTAACCACTTTTCCTTTTGAAACAGGCTTAATTTCAACCTTATCTTTAGAATTTAAAACTATTTTAGAACATAAAATTACAGTTTTGCCATCGTTAACTTCTAAGATTAAACCAGGTAATCCCCAGTAATTCTCAGGTCCTTGATTGATAGGGATTTCAGGACAATACCAAGCGGTAATTGTGTTTTCTTTTGGTAATTCCCAATCGTCTGTGAAGTTAGTTTTTTTAGCTTTTGCTGTGTCTTTTACTGCTTCTGTTTTTTTATCACCCTCTTTTGCATTGTTGTTTCTAAATCTAAAATTTCTAAAATCTGACTCGCTTACTTTAACAACTGCTGTTGCTTTAAAACAAGTATAGTTACCAATTTGTTTTGATTCGCCTTCTAATTTCCAATCATATTTTGGCAACGAATCTTTTATTAAAAACTCTTTCCCAAAAAACTCTTTATCAACAATATATTGTTTTTCTTTTGCATTTTTATAAAAGGTGCCACCGCCACCCATCATAGACATCATTATTCTTCCACCACCTTGTTGGCCAAGAGCGTCTAATTTTTCTTCTTCTTTATAAATAGAAGCTGATTTATCGAAATTTAAAATAAACGTTTTCTCAAACATTTTTTTCATTCTCTCCTCAATTTGCTTTTGCATTTCAGGTGTAATTTCGCGATTACCACTCATGCCTTTCATAAAATCGGCTGTACTGGTTTTAGATTCATAAACCGCCATACCTTGGAAATTCTGAGCATTTAGTAACCCAGAAATCATTAAAATCGAAGCAATAATAATTTTTTTCATTCTTTTCAGATGTTATAGATATATATATAGACTATTAATAGTGCATTTTGTTACACAATTTAACTGCTATTTATGTGTTAAAGTAGTATATTAGACCCTGATTTTCAGAAATAGTTTAACAATGTCATTAAAAAAATTACTATTTATAACCTTTATAAGTTTATGTCACTTTTATCTAAGTAGTCAGGAAATTATTCCTGTTACAAAATTAGAAACTGCAAAAATAGAATGTGATGCATTTTTAGGTTTTGATAATCAAACTAATAGCTACAGTATCAAAAATAATATCTTAATCAAAAATAGCGAATCTAAAACCTTTCAATACAACAATTTAGGCTTAGGAAAAATTACTCGAGTTGACTTTCAAAATCCATTACAAATTGTAGTTTTTTATAAAAATTTCAACACCGTAGTACTTTTGGACAATCAATTAAATGAAATTAAAAAGATAGATTTCAATTTAAAATCAACTCCTGTTACTTTGGAAGCAGTGGCTTTGTCTTCTCAAAATCAAATTTGGATTTACGATAGCATTTCATCTAAAATTGGATTGTACAATGTAAATACTGATACTTTTAAATGGATTTCTACAATGCTTGAAAATCCAATTTCATATTACGAATCCGATTACACGCATTTTTATTGGACCGATATTAATTTGAATTTGTATCGCATTTCGATTTATGGCACGGTTGAAAAATTAGGAATCCAACCCAAATCGAATTCATTTCAGCTGACAAAAAAAAACAATTCCATTTATCAATTAGACAATCAATTGTTTTATTACAATCTAACTTCTAAGAGTAGCAGTAAAATAGCAATTGATGAAAAAATCATTTCAAAATTTTTCTTTAGAGATGGAATTTTATCTATTTTTACCCAAAATGAAATTACTAATTACAAAATAATTTTACCATAATGCACATAGCAGTAGCAGGAAACATTGGAGCAGGAAAAACAACATTAACTCGATTATTAGCCAAACATTTTAAATGGGAACCTCACTTTGAAGATGTGGTAGACAATCCATATTTAGATGATTTTTATCATCAAATGGAACGATGGAGCTTTAATCTTCAAATCTATTTCTTAAACAGTCGTTTTCGTCAAGTATTGCAAATTCGGGAAAGTGGTAAAAACATTATTCAAGACCGAACCATTTATGAAGATGCACACATTTTCGCACCCAATCTTCACGCAATGGGATTAATGTCGAATCGTGACTATAACAATTACACTTCACTTTTCGAACTGATGGAAAGTTTAGTGGGATCGCCAGATTTATTAATTTATTTAAGAAGTTCCATTCCAAACTTAGTGAGCCAAATTCACAAAAGAGGAAGAGATTACGAAAACTCCATTTCGATTGACTATTTAAGCCGTTTGAACGAGCGATACGAAGCTTGGATTCAAACCTACAATAAAGGAAAATTAGTAATAATTGATGTAGATAATATTGATTTTGTTAACAATCCAGAAGATTTAGGAAATATTATCAACCGAATTGACGCTGAATTAAACGGATTATTTTAAAATAAAAAGCCTCACAATTGTGAGGCTTTTCTCTTTATTGCTTTACATTATTTCCCAAGTTCGGCAATTTTTGCTTCTACTTCTAAATCATCTCCTTCAAAAACTTTTTCTTCGGTAGTTTCTTTTCCATCAACCATTTTAGTTAAAGTAACCGTTGCTTTCACTTTTCCGTTGGCATCTTTTACTTTTTTAACGTCCATGTTGATGATTTCTTGGTGATCACCGTGGTTGCAATTTGGTCCGTGAACGTGTTTTTCTTTGCCAATGAATTTTCCGTTTTCATCATACATTGACATACAGTTTTCTTTACACTCTTCAGAACAACCGTTTGCTTCACACATTTTTGCACATTCGTCTTTTGTCATAGTTGCACATTTTGATAAATCGCATTTTCCTTCTGTACAAACCATTTCTTTTTTATCTCCTGAACAACAAGAACCATTTTCAGTTGTAGCACCGTGACCTCCTAAGATTGGAGCAATTACTAAACCAATTAAACATGTTAATTTGATTAAGATGTTCATTGATGGACCTGAAGTGTCTTTGAATGGATCACCAACAGTATCTCCAGTTACCGCTGCTTTGTGCGCATCAGAACCTTTGTACGTCATTTCTCCGTTAATTTCAACTCCAGCTTCGAACGATTTTTTTGCGTTATCCCAAGCTCCACCAGCGTTATTTTGGAATACTGCCCAAAGCACACCTGAAACGGTAACTCCAGCCATATAACCCCCTAACATTTCAGCGATTAATTGGTTGTTATCTGCGTAAACTAATTTTCCTAATAATACGATTGCAATTGGGAAACCAATCGTTAAAATTCCTGGCAACATCATTTCGCGTAAAGCGGCTTTTGTAGAAATTTCAACACACTTTCCGTATTCTGGTTTACC
>CAZCIV010000154.1:0-6440 GCA_964498595.1 uncultured Flavobacterium sp. | reverse complement strand
CCGGATTTTCCTTCGGAAAATCCGCTGCTGAATGGAATGTTTTGTTATATTTGTATTGGCTTGGTGTTGGTTCAACGCCACTGAGAGCAAGCCACAGAACGTTGGCAGACATTGAACCGCAGACAATAGAAAAATAATTACAAAAATGTTAACTTTAAAAAAAAATTATGAAAACAAACTTCAAAAAAATCACAATCGTTATTCTTATTATTTTCTTAAATATTAGTTGTAGTAAAAATGACGAAGAAATTATTGTAAAAGATTGCGAAAAAAATGATTATGGAATTGTGACAATTAATTATTCTTCAAATTCCGTTAAACACAGTATAATAATTACACCTAATGGAAGTAATACTTTCAGAGAAAAAATAAGTGCAACTGGAGTTGTAAAGGATACTTTACACCTAAAAACAGGTAGTTACTCTTTAAGTATTAGTAGTCTAAATGCTTCAAATCAAGTAATTGACCAATTGCCAACTTTGTCAGCCACAACAACTAAATGCAGTGAAAGGATTATTGATGCAAATTTATAATTAAAAAAATAAGAAAGTATTAAAAAATCAACGATCTGCCAACAGCGGTTTGCAAAAATTGGGGTTTTGGTCTTGAATTTACACATTGTTTTGTACTTTTGTGTTCAGTGTTTTACTGAAAGTTCAGGCTAACCAAATCCCCAACTTCTGCAAGCCACAATACGTTATCAGCAACCCTATGAACGACAGTGTCAACATCAACCAACAGACAGAATTCGGAAAAAATGCCAACGCTTCGCAAAATTAAAAGAGGTGCAAGCCGACACACAAAGCCAACGTTATTGCACCACATTTAATTTTGCCGTTGGAGTATCTTTTAACCCATTAGTATTCTTGAAGAAGAAATAAAATGTAAAATAAATAAAAGTAATTATATTATGAATATACACGAATTTCAAAAATTATGTGATGTAATTCCAGACTTCTTCAATGATAAGGAAAAAGAGGACAAAATTATACAGATAGTTGATTTAAAACATTTTATCGAATGCTATAATTCGGACATAAAAATCATAGAATGTGCTGAAAGAAAACTAAATCTTGTCGAACTGAATAGTAATCGAATTGGAGTTGTATTTTTTGAATTGAAAAAAATCAGTCAACAAAATTCTTTTGTTGAAGAATTATCAAATGAAATATTTCATTCAAATTTAAGGTATAAAGAATTGTGGTTTGTTTTTGTAGAAGAAAAAACTACTACCGATTTCGACCCATTTGTAAAGTTTATTACAGAAAATGAACTTTCTTCAACTTTTCGTAAAATCTTTTTGTTTAACTTTTTTCAATCCGTTATTCATCAGCTAAATTAAAGGATATGAAATTTCCCATAATATAATACAACAAATAGAGAACTATGCTTAAAGATAATTTTTTAGTATCCGTTTTTAAAACAGATGTGTATAATAATGCAGATGCTAATATTGTTCTTAATCAGATACAATTAACCTATCCTGCGATGATATTGAACTTTGACCTTGAAGATTGCGATAAGATATTGAGATTGGAGGGACAAAATTATAAGGAAGATGACATTGTATCTATTTTAAACAAACTTGGATTTAGCTGTGAAGTATTGCGTTGATTTAATTTAATTTAATCACTGTACAATGTATCAACGTAATATGAAAATAAGAAATCCAATAAACGAGTTAAAAATTATGTATTTTTACCATCAAGAAAAATTAAAACTATGGAAGAACTAAACACAAATAAAGAAGAAGAAAAAATAAAGTCTAAAAAAGAGAAAAAGGAAAAAGAAAGAGAACCACAAAAGTTGTTTCATACCTATCTGAGGAATCAGAATAAATTATATACCAACACATTAAATATGATTGACCGAAAAGCTCGTATGATGATTAGTGTAAGTGCGACTGCTTTTTCTGTTGTCGTATTACTTTCTAATAGGATTTTAGAGATTAAGTATGGTTCGACTATTATTCTTATTCTGACAATTTCTTCCATATTTACATTGATTTTTTCGGTCTATGCGGCAATGCCATATCGGAATTTTGTTATTGGAAAGTGGAAAAACAAACGCAGTCTTTCAGAGAGTATTTTTGCACTTGGAGAAAGTAAATCAAGTAAACTTGAAGATTACGAAAAAGCCTTTAAAGACATAATGTTTAATCAAGATTTGCAGTTGGGAAATCAAGTTAGGTCAATGTATGATTTTGAAAAACACATCAGAAAGTCGTTTCGGTTTTTGGCACGGTCGTACTGGTTTTTTACTGTAGGCTTCTCCCTTGTAGCTATATTGTTTATCATTGGTAAATTTTTGTGATTATGAAGAAAATCTACAACCTTTCTATATATTTACTTCTCCTATTTGTTTTACATTCTTGTACGACATACAAATCACAATACGGCAAAAACATTGTCAATCCGATAGAGGAAAAGCCAACGAATTCCGAACTCACACATCGGTTTTACCTAATTGGAGATGCAGGAAATGCGGAAGAACCTGAGGCACAAGAAACCTTAAAATTATTTGAAGAACGACTCAAAGAATCCGATGAAAATGCAACTTTGGTTTTTTTGGGTGATAATATCTATCCAAAAGGAATGCCCACAGAAAAGGGTTCAAAAGAACGAAAATTAGCAGAAGAGAAAATCACTTTTCAACTCGAAATTGCCAAAAATTTCAAGGGAAAAACTGTTTTCATTGCAGGAAATCACGATTGGTACAACGGAATTGAAGGTTTGGAAGCACAGTCAAAATTCGTAACCGATTATTTGGAGGACAAAAAAGCATTTTTACCGAGAAATTCCTGTGGTATCGAACGTTTGAAAATCAATGATGACGTGGTTATGATAACGATTGATTCGCAATGGTTTTTGGAAGATTGGAACAACTATCCGACCATAAACGATGATTGTGAAATTAAAACCAAAGAAGCTTTTTTTGAGGAGGTAAAAAGTTTACTGAACAAACATCAGAATCAGACTGTGATTTTGGCGATTCATCATCCTTTGCTTTCCAATGGAGAACACGGAGGTCAGATGCTTTCAATCAATCAACAACTCTATCCTGTGGGAAATGTACCACTTCCTGTTGTGAGTTCGGTTTTTAGTTTTTTCAGAAAGACAATCGGTATTCCACAAGACATTCACAGTGCACCATATAGTGAATTGGCAAATCGAATCAAAACGGAAATCACGAACCGAAATAACGTAATTGTCGTTTCAGGACACGAACACAATCTTCAGTATATCGAAAACGAAAACATCAAGCAAATTATTAGTGGAGCAGGTTCAAAAACCGACCCGGCAAGAGTTGAGAATCCGAATGATTTTTCGTACGGAAAAAGTGGGTATGCTGTTTTGGATATTCATAAAGATGCGACTGCGAAAGTCCGTTTTTACGGAACGGAAAATTCGGAAGAACAACTCCTTTTTACCAAAGAAGTTTTAGCTTATGAGGATTTGGAAACAGTAGAAAATCAATATGATGATAATTTTCCTCCGACTACCAAATCGTCGATTTATACTAAAGAAATGACCGATAAATCGAAGGTTCATAAATTTCTTTTTGGAGAATTGTATCGAGATTATTACGGTAAAGAAATCGAAGTGCCAAATGTGCTTTTGGATACACTTTACGGAGGTCTGAAACCGCTCAGAGCAGGTGGTGGAATGCAGTCAAACTCACTTCGTTTGGCAGACAAAGACGGCAAAGAATATTCGATGCGTTCACTAAAGAAAAACACGACCCGATTTTTGCAGTCAATGTACAACGAGCAGTATGTAATTGACGAATTTGAGGAAACCGGAGCTTCAGATTTCTTGTATGATTTTTATACTTCTGCTAATCCGTTTTATCCATTTATTCTGAAATATATGGCTAAACCGATTGGAGTAAATCACACGCAACCGCAGTTGTTTTATGTTCCGAAACAGAACGCTTTGGGCAAATTCAACAATGGTTATGGCGATGAATTTTATATGATTGAAGAACGCCCGATGAGTGAACACAGTCAAGCAGAAAATTTCGGAAAGGCAGACGATATCATCAGCACTTCCGATTTGATGTTGGCATTGCAGAAAAACGAAAAGTCCAAAATTGACGAAGAAGCTTACATCAAGGCGAGACTTTTTGATATGCTTTTGGGCGATTGGGACAGACACCAAGACCAATGGCGGTGGGCAGAACACAAGCAAGACGGTTTCAGTATTTTCCGACCAATTCCGAGGGACAGAGATCAAGCCTTTGCTAAATTTGACGGAGCTTTACTCAAGTATTTACTGAAAATGCCTTTGACTAAACACATGCAGAATTTTCATTCGAAAAACGTCAATCTGAAGTGGTTGAACCGTTCGGGATATGTTTTGGATTTAACTTTTTTGAATAGTGCCGATGAACAAATGTGGCTTAACCAAGCTCGGTTTATTCAGGAAAATTTGACCGATGAAGTCATCGAAAATGCCTTTGCACAACTTCCTTCAACATTGCAAGATGAAACGTCAGACGACATTATCCAAAAACTCAAAAAAAGACGAAATCAGCTCGATAAATGGGCTGTTCAGCGATATGAATTTCTGCAAAAACAAGTCGTTTTGACTGGAACAGACAAAAAAGAACGCTTTGAAATTATCCGAAAAGAAAACGGACAGACCGAAATTTCTATTTTCCGAATTAAGAAAGACGGAGAGGAATTGGTGCATCAAAGAACCTATTCCAAGGATTTGACCAATGAAATTTGGATTTATGGATTGGACGACAACGATATTTTTGAGGTAAAAGGAATAAGCGATAAATACATCAAAATTCGTTTGATTGGAGGACAAAACAATGATACATTCAGTATTGAAAACGGGAAAAATATCATCGTTTACGATTACAAGTCCAAGAAAAATAAGATTGAATCAGACGGAAAAGCTAAAATTCGTTTGACGGATAATTACAACGTTAACAATTATGATTACAGCAATCCTAAATACAACGCTTTTTTCGGAGTTCCGAATATCGGTTATAATCCTGATGATGGTGTAAAATTAGGTGCGAATTTTTCTTATGAAGTAAACAAGTTTAACAGAAATCCGTATTCGCAAAAACACAACCTTTCGGGAATGTATTATTTTGCGACAAACGGTTTTGAATTGGGGTACAAAGGAATCTTCAAAAATGTAGTGAATAATACTTGGGATTTGGCACTAAATGCCCGATTTACAAGTCCAAATTTCAGTATCAATTACTTCGGATATGGTAACGAAACTACCAATAATGACAAAGAAAAAGGAATGAATTACAATCGAGTTCGTATGGAAAATTTATCCGTAGCTCCCGAGTTGGTAAGACACGGCAGATACGAAACCAAAATCGCCTTTGGAATGAACTTCGAGCGTATAAAAGTGGAAGATACTTTTGAGCGTTTTGTTTCAGAGTCCGATGAGCTAAATCCTGATGTTTTTCACAGCAAACATTTTGGCTCGGCTTCGTTGGAATATGCGTATAGTAATTATGACAACAACGCTTTCCCAACTTTAGGATTTACATTTTCGGCTAAAACCTCGTGGCATTTGAATTTGGAAAACACCAATCAGAATTTTGCTTCTTTGGTATCGCATATTGGTTTTACGCATAAACTCATTCCGAGCGGAAAAGTTGTGCTATTGACTTTGGCAAAAGGCGAAGTGATTTTCAATGACAATTTTGAGTTTTATCAAGGAGCATTTATCGGAGGAAACAACGGATTACGAGGTTTCAGAAACGAACGCTTTTTAGGACGACATTCTTTCTATCACACTTCTGATGTGCGTTGGGAAGTTGGTTCAGCCAAAGGATTTATTCCTGTCAAATACGGAATTTCGGGAGGTTATGATTACGGTAGAGTTTGGGCATCAAACGAAAACTCAAACAGATGGCATAATTCCTACGGTGGAGGATTGTGGCTCAATGCAGCCGAACTGACTTCAATTTATGTGAATTATTTCCATTCTAACGATAGTAACCGATTTACTTTTGGGGTTGGGTTTAATTTTTAGAAAATCGGTTGCAGATAGTAATAACTAATTATCACAAGGGATAAGCCAAAACAAAACACTTAAAAATGAATGTAATTAAACAATTCAAAATCCTTCCAAAAACTCAAAAATATTCAGTAATTATAAGTTTAATTATTCTATGTATTTCTTTAATTGCAATTGCTAATTGAAGCTGTCAGTTTTGCAATTTGGAAATATAGGAAAACGAATTAGGGATAAAATATATAGACGAACAACCCAACGCTTATGGTAGCACATTTGCATTTTTGCCGACACACAAAGCCAAACAAAAAAATGCAAAAGAGCTACCAAGCAACCGCACAACTAAACGACCGAAAACCATAATGACTAAAAGGGTATGCTGATAACAAGGGTAACTGTTGCACAACTACCATTTTTTAAATAAATTTTCATAAAAACATAAAA
>CAZCIV010000153.1:0-6483 GCA_964498595.1 uncultured Flavobacterium sp. | reverse complement strand
ATAATAATCTGCATGTATTTTGAAAGTTTAGGGTTATCTATAATTTCCTTTTGAGAGTTGGCATAATTTGAAGCAATCAAAATAGAAGCCAAAGGAGTTTTAAACTCGTGCGTCATGTTATTTATAAAATCCTTTTGTAAATCAGTATAACGCTTTTGTTTTAACATCAATAAAACAGAATAGACGTAAATGATTAAAACTAAAAACAACACCACTGTGAAAAGCCAATATTGTGACAAACTTTTAAAATATGTTTTTTCTATGTTGGGAAATCTTACGGCAAAATAATAGGTTAAATCGGAATTTGTAGGGAAACATTCTTCACAAAACTTAGATGGTTCTTTTCCGTAAGCTGAAACATAATTTCCGTATACCATTGCATCTGAGCTACAATCATAAATAGCGTATTCGTAGCTGAGTTCTAATTTAACTTTTTCAAACTCACTTTTTAAATATTGTTCTAAAATGGTATTTTCAAAAACATCGTTAACATTGACGATATAATAATCATCGGAAATTCGCTTTATTGGATTGCTTATTGGAAGTTCTTTCTTATTGTCTTTGTAAATTTTATTTACAACATCTTGAAGCGCGAAATGAATCTTATCTTCAATATCTTTCTTCTCGAAAATATATGCTTGATTAAGCAAGAATAGTTGCATTATAATTACACCAACAATTGCCAAAAAGCCTGTAAAGATTACGGTATTGAATTTATTTATTTTCATAAAACTATATAAAATCTGAACCTATTAACATGTCATTAACAATCATTAAAGTATAATTAACAAGAGTAAAATAAAACTTTTTTAGTTTTGCTATACAAATTTAAAATAACAAAACATTATATAGTATGAAATCTATAAAATTTTCAATCCTAGCTTTATTTGTTGCTGGTTTATCATTTGCTCAAAGCAAAGATACTAAAATAGAAACAGTAAAACCTATGCAAATTGTTCCTTCAGAAGTTAAAGCGCCAGCTGCGCCAAAACAATCAAATATCAAATGGGATGAAGAAATGCATGACTTTGGTGATATTGAAAAAGGTAAACCAGTTACGTATGAATTTACTTTTACTAACAACACTAAAGAAACTGTTTTAATTACAAATGTAAGACCTGCATGTGGTTGTACTGCAGCAAATTATACTAAAACTCCTGTTAAACCTGGAGAAAAAGGAATGGTGGCTGCAACTTTCAACGCAGCTTCTCCGGGAATGTTCCAAAAATCTGTAACGATTACAACTTCTGAAAATGGAGTTGAAGCTATAAAAACATTATCTTTTAAAGGTAAAGTTTTAGATAACGCTAATGACAAAAAAGGAGATATGAAATCTTAAAAAAATATTATTAATTCAGCTTTTTACATCTTATTAAACCACCTTATACAGGTGGTTTTTTATTGTAAATATACCACTTGATTCAACTTAATAAACCTATACCTAAATGGTAAAACACTGTTGCATCAATTTCATTAACAAGGATAACTATAATCTTTGAATTAAATGTGATAAAAATTAAAGCCTTTTTGCTATTTTTATGACGTAATCTTATAAAATTAGTTATGAAATTTCTTTTTAAATTCTTCAAATGGTTGACCATTGTTTTAGTAAGTATCATTATTCTAATGTATATTTTTAATGTAGATTATCTTTTACGTGCAGTAAGAACTATTTATTTCAAAGGTTATACAACAGCTTTCTTGGAGGATTATAAGGAATTTCCAAATAGAGAAATTAAAAAGGGTGTTGCCCAACCCTGGGCAATAGCTAGCGATTACAATGTCGTTCCAGCTACAGAAACATTAGAAAAAACACATAAAGAATTACAAAACGTAGCTTTTTTAATCATTAAAAATGATAGTATTTGGCATGAAAGCTATTTTGATGGATTTGATAAGAATTCGAAAACCAACTCTTTTTCTATGGCAAAAAGTGTAGTAACTATGGCAATGGGGAAAGCTATTATGGAAGGAAAAATTAAAAGTTTAGACCAAAAAGTAACTGATTTTTTTCCTGAACTAAAAGGAGAATTTGCAAAAGAAGTTACTGTTGGCGATTTGTCCTCTATGGCATCAGGCTTGAGTTGGGATGAAAAATATTATAGCCCGTTCTCGATTGTAACCCGTGCATATTTCGATAATAATTTGAAAGATATTATTCTAGGATTAGATATAAAAGAAAAACCGGGCCAATCGTTCAAATATTTAAGTGGGGCGACTCAATTATTAGCTATGTGTGTGGAAAAAGCCACTGGTGAGCATCTATCAGATTATGTTTCAAAACACTTTTGGCAGCCTATGGGAGCAGAGAACGAAGCGCTTTGGCAATTAGACGAAGCACCGGACGGAATTGAAAAAGCATATTGTTGTATTGCAAGTAATGCAAGAGATTTTGCACGTTTCGGAAAATTATATTTAAACAATGGAAAATGGAATGGCCAACAAGTATTAGATAGTACTTTTGTAAAAAAATGCATCACGCCACGTTTCGAAAAAAGTCCAGAATATGGCTATGGCTGGTGGATGCATAACTTTTTAGGAAAAGATTTATATTACATGCGTGGTCATTTAGGTCAATTTGTAATTGTAATTCCCGAGGACAAATTAATTATTGTGCGCTTAGGTCATTTAAAAGGAGTACAAACCTCTTATGACCCTCATAGTGAAGATTTATATGTTTATGTAGAAGAAGCATATAATATGTTAGCGAAAAGAAATAAGAAAAAATAAATTCACATTAACTCAAACAACTACTACTCTTATGATTGAAAAAATTAATTTAAACAACATTCTATTTCTCGACATTGAAACGGTTCCAGAGTACAATAATTATCGTGGTTTAGATTTGGAAACCCAACAACTTTGGGAACAAAAAACACAATACCAACGCAAAGATGAAGTTTCAGCAGAAGATTTTTATGAAAGAGCTGGAATTTGGGCTGAATTTGGAAAAATCATTACCATCTCGGTAGGGTACTTTGTAAATAAAGCTGATATCAGAAACTTTCGTGTGACTAGCTTTTGGGGTGATGAAAAGAAAATTTTACAAGATTTTTCGAATTTATTGAATACCCATTTCAACGGAGCTCAACATGTTTTATGTGGGCATAACGCTAAAGAATTTGATATTCCTTTTATTGCTCGCCGTATGATTATCAATGGAATTGCTCTTCCAGATAAGTTGAATTTATTCGGTAAGAAACCCTGGGAAGTAGCGCATTTAGACACTTTAGAATTATGGAAATTTGGCGATTATAAACATTTCACGTCACTAAAATTACTAACAAAAGTACTGGGAATTCCATCTCCAAAAGATGATATCGACGGAAGTGAAGTAGCTCATGTTTTTTATATTGAAAATGACATTGATAGAATTATTCAATATTGCGAAAAAGATGTAATTGCGGTAGCACAAATTTTTCTAAGATTAAGACGCGAGGAATTATTAGTTGAAGACGAAATTATTCATGTGTAAAAAAAGGGAGCTTTTAGAGCTCCCTTTTTAATTTTTATGGCATTGATTATTTGTTAATCACTACTTTTTTAGTTGTTTTAGCACCTGTATTTTGGATGGTTAACATGTAAATTCCGTCTGATAAATTTTCAACATTTAATGTTTCAATTGCATTTGAAGAAACTTTAGAAATTACTTTTCTTCCTTGAACATCAAATAATTCAAAAGTGGTTTCACCTATTACACTTCCGGCTAAATCGATATTAAAAATTCCTTTTGATGGATTAGGATAAACTTTCAAAGATTCTAAAAGATTATCATTTGAACTTAAGGATGTTGTTAAATTACAAACTTCAATACTTAAACTATCAATAACTCCACCATCACCATTATAGGGGTCATTAACTTGCAAGGTCCATGTTCCGTCTGCAATGAGTCCGTTTAGATTTAATAAAAACTGATTAGGTCTAACATCCCCAGTTAAAGAAGGAATTACGTTTATGCAGGAAGGGTTTAGTCCTCCATCAATAAATCTACAATTCATATCATCATTATTACCGCAAGCTTCTCTTAGCAAAACGATAGTTGGACTACCAATAGCTGCTGGACCTATCAATGATATGGTCATGTCTTGAATATAAGTATGCGTTAAAGCTAAATTTACTCTCATTTCTCCAATTTTCAAACCTCCTGTAATTTCAATAGGAACACTTGCAGAAGAATTCGCCACATTGGCAATAGTTGCGTTTGAGAAATCAGTAGCAGTAAATAAATTTCCGCAAGTAAGTATTCCCGTTTTAAATGAACTTACTGTAGCGTTTTCTAAAATTCCAGATCCACATCTGTTAGTTGGAATAACTCTCCAATAGTAAATTGTTTGTTCCGCTAATCCCGAAACAATAAAATTTAGTTCGGAAGTTTGTTGGTTTACAAAAGTTGACTGAAAATTAGGTGTTGTAGCCACTTGCAAAGTATAACTCTCTGCATTTACATTCGATTGCCAAGTTAGATTTACTCGTGTAGAAATGCCATCAAATCCACTTACTGGAGATACTGTAGTGATAGGATCAAAAATTGAACTAAAAACACGTAATTTTTTAAATCGTGTCTCTGTTTCAATTCCATTATTCCCAATAATTCCAACATTGAATTCTCCATACAAAGAAGATGGAATATTAGTAATGGTCATGGTAACTATTCCATCGCTATTTAAAATTGCTGGCGAAATAGCAACATTAGCACCTGATGGAATTCCTGTAGCTGTAAAGTTTGTAGCTTGTGTTCCTGAATGCTTATAATCAAAAGTGTAAACAACAGATTGATTACTGCAAATCTCAACATCGTCAGAATTAGAAATTAAAGCAAAATTTGACGTAATTCCAGTTACCACTAAAGAATAATCTTGTGCACCTCCAACTAAATTACCTTTATGGGTAATTGTGATTAGATAGTCTCCAGGTGTTGGATTATTAATTTTTATAATTTCAACATTATCAACATCGTTGTCAGAATTTTGAATTGCAGGAAGCATTGGACTGATACTATTCAATCTCCAAGGATAAAAAACAGCGCCATCTTTTGAAATTCTAATATCTAAATCATTAACTAAGGCTTTAAATGAGTCATTAGGTATTAACCTTTGTCCGTTATTGGGTTCGCCTGGAACATCTGTCCAAGTAATAGAAGCGATCAAAGGGGTGAACCCGTCTGACTTTACGGTCATAGTGAAACTATTGCCTTGTGTTAATTTTTCTTCGGAAATCCATGAGGCTAAACCATTTGTTGAAATTGTCTCTGCAGCTTTTTTTGCATTTAACAACCCCCATCCAAAGATTGGATCTGGCCCAACACTCCCTGCATCGTCAGCAGTATGACAAGCTAAGCCTTTAAGAGTGGCGGCTTTCATAAAGCTATTTGTTATGTTTTTATGATGCTGTTGCAATAAAAGTAAAGTGCCTGTAACATTTGGTGCCGACATGGAAGTGCCGCTAGATAAAGAAACCGCTGTGTCGCTAGAAGAATTTAAAGAAGTCAAACTAGTTCCATTTCCAGTAATATCGGGTTTTATTCTTCTATCGTCTGTTGGACCCTGACTACTACTTTGATTAATAAAAGCACTTATCAAAGTTCCATCAGAAGCGATATTAGCATCTTGTGCGTTAGCAATTGTCAAAACATTTTTCGACACTTTATTCCCAATCAATTTATCATAACCTATAGCAATTGGATCTTCGTTTCTTGTATTTGTACCATCATTTCCAGCTGAAAAAACAGGTAAATAATAAGGTGATAGATGTGCTATTTCGTCCCAAACATAAGAATCGTAAACATAGGAACCAATATACCAAGCAGGTAAGGCTCCATTTTCAGTACTTAAAGGCACGCCATAAGAATGATTTGAAACTAACATTCCTAAAGCCACTTCAGACAATGCTTCTGATTCATCAAACGTCCAATTAAAAGTTCTTGCGGTTGCCTGAGAAGCCATTCCTTTTATCGAAAACGAATCTAAATCCCATGGTAGCGCTAATATTGTACCTGTAACATGAGTAGCGTGTGAACTGTACGTTGTTCCAGAATTGTCAACCGTTGTTACTCTTCCTCCTAAACCTAAATGACTTCTTCTTACAGTACCACCATCCCAAACTCTAGCCACCATATTTTGTCCGTCTAATGACAATCCCAAACCGCCACCAGAATTTAAAAAATTAGTTCTTGTAGATCGAGCTGCATTTACATTGTGAGTAGAATAGTAGATGGGAAAACCATCAGGAGTAAGCCCCATTAATTCCTGAAACGACCCATCTTTCCCCTCAATAGTTATGGGCCATCCTTTTGTATTAGCAACTTCATGAGCTCTTTTAGTTTCAGAAAATTCCCTTTCTTCAAGATTCTTTTTGAAATCATTAATTTTTACTAAATCATAGTGCTTTATAATTTTAACAATTTCATCTTTGGTTTGGGAATGAAGTATTCCCGAAAATAAAGTCAAAAATGTAATGATAATTCTAATTTTCATTTATTAATTA
>CAZCIV010000152.1:0-6516 GCA_964498595.1 uncultured Flavobacterium sp. | reverse complement strand
GAAGAAATACTCGCTCTTTCATCTGGGCTGTGTGCGCCGTGAATGGTTGGTCCAAAAGAAATCATGTCCATATTAGGATAATTCGTTCCTAAAATTCCACATTCTAATCCAGCGTGACAAGCTACTACATTTGGTTTTGCACCGTTTTGTTTTTCGTAAATAGACGTCAAAACATCTAATATTTCTGATTTTACATTCGGTGTCCAACCTGGGTAACTTCCCGCAAATTCCACTTCGCAACCAAACAATTCGTAAGCCGAACGTAAGGCATTAGCCAAATCAAATTTAGAACTCTCCACAGAGGAACGCGTTAAATTCTGAATCGAAATTTCGCCGTCTTTTACAATTACTCTGGCAATATTATTCGATGTTTCTACTAAATCAGCCATATCAGCCGACATTCTGTAAACGCCATTGTGTGCAGCATAAATTGCTCTTAACAAACCTTCTTGCACGCCTAAATCCATTACTTTTGCTGGAGTAGAATCGCTTTTAACAATCTCAATCGTTAAATTAGGTTCCATTGTTTTGAACTCGGCTTTGATTTCGTTGATGATTTCTTGCATATCAAAAACAAAAGCTTCGTCATAAATCGCTGCGATAATTACTTTTGCCACACTTTCTCTTGGAATCGCATTACGCAAACTTCCACCAGAAATTTCAGAAATTTGAAGACCAAAATTCTCAAATCCGTCAAATAACAAACGGTTCATGATTTTGTTTGCATTTCCTAATCCTTTGTGAATATCCATTCCCGAGTGACCGCCTTGTAAGCCTTTCACTGTAATGGTATAACCAACCGAACCTTCTGGTGTTTCTTCTTCGTTGTAAGTTCTAGTAGCGGTAACATCTACTCCACCCGCACATCCGATATCGATTTCATCATCTTCTTCAGTATCTAAATTCAATAAAATTTCTCCGTCAAGCATGCCGCCTTGTAAGCCCATTGCTCCTGTCATTCCTGTTTCTTCGTCAATCGTAAACAATGCTTCAATTGCTGGATGCGGAATATTAGTACTTTCTAAAATTGCCATAATGGTTGCCACTCCTAAACCGTTATCAGCACCAAGCGTAGTTCCTTTAGCACGCACCCAATCACCATCAACATACATTTCAATTCCTTGTGTATCGAAATCGAAATTCGTGTCGTTGTTTTTTTGGTGTACCATATCCAAATGCGATTGCATTACGATGGTTTTGCGATTTTCCATTCCTGGAGTAGCTGGTTTTTTGATAATTACATTCCCTACATGATCTTTCACAGTTGGCAATCCTAATTTTTGTCCGAATTCCATCATGAACGCAATTACACGCTCTTCTTTCTTAGATGGACGCGGTACGGCATTCAAATCGGCAAATTTGTTCCAAAGTACTTTTGGCTCTAAATTTCTTATTTCTTGGCTCATTGTTTTATTTATTATTTTTTAAATCTGATATAATTATGATAATCTCGTTTTTCAAATGTGGTAAATCAAATTGAATTACATTCCAAACTACGGCAATATCTACTCCAAAATATTCGTGAATTAGTAAATTTCGAAAACCGATAATTTGTTTCCATTCAATAGTTTGATAAGTAGCTATTATTTCTTTTGATAAATGATTTGAAGCTTCTCCAATAATTTCAAGTTGTCTAACAGAAGCATGTAACATCATTGAATTTTGTTCAAAATCAGAAAAACTAACATCTAAAGTGTATTTTTCAATTTCTTCAATTGCATCAAAAATATGCTGTAATCGTATTAAATCTTTGGGATTACTTGGCATAAATCAATGTTTTTTCGCTGTCAATGATGGGTTTTATATATTTAGAAACAGCATTTGAAGAAACTAAATCGACTTTTTTACCTAATAATTGTTCTAAATCGAATTTCATTTGTACAAATTGAAGTCCAATCCTTTCAGAATAATCCAATTCTACTAACAAATCTACATCGCTATCATTTTCAGCCTCATTTCTTACATAAGAGCCAAAAAGATACGCTTTCAAAACGGGTTTTGTTTTGAAATAGTTTGAGATTTTTGATATTTGAGATTTTCCTAATTGCATATTACAAATATAAGAAGAGTTTTTATATTTACGATATGAAAAAAATTATTGCTTTTAGCCTAATTATCCAAATCATCGTAGTGAAAACGATTGGTTTGTTTCCTGATTTTGTAGAAAATTGGTACAGCAAAGGTTTTTATCCAAAATTGGCTTTCTTGTCGAGAAAAGTATTTGGTTGGTTGCCATTTTCGTTTGGAGATGTTATCTATTTCATCTTGATTTTAATTTTATTCCGATGGATTTGGAAACACCGCATAGGATTTTTTAAAGAATGGAAGAATAATGGATTAGCGATATTTAGTTGGGTTTCGGTGTTTTACTTTTTCTTTCATTTGTTTTGGGGAATGAACTATTACCGAATTCCGTTACATGAAAAATTGCAGATTGAAAAAGAATATTCGGTGGACCAATTGAAAGTTTTTATTGAAAAAATGTTGGTAAAAACCAATGCATTACAATTGCAAATCACTAAAAATGATTCGGTTGCCGTTGTTATTCCGTATTCGCATGACGAAATTTACAATTTGGCTTTGAAAGGTTATGAAAATATACCGAGTGATTTACAAGAGTTCCGTTACGAAGTAAAAAGCATTAAATCGTCGTTGTTTAGTTATCCATTAAGTTATATGGGATTTGGTGGTTATTTGAATCCGTTTACCAATGAAGCACAGGTGAATTATTTGAAACCAAAATACACTTCGCCGCTAACCACTTGTCACGAAATGGCACATCAAACCGGAATTGGAAGCGAAAGTGAATGCAATTTCATCGGATTTGTAACCGCAGCAAAAAATGAGGATTTGTATTTCCAATATTCGGCTTATAGTTTTGCGTTGCGCTATGCCTTGCATAATTTGGAGATGATGCAAGAAGGAAGTTCAGAAACTTACATAAAAAAAATCAACAAAGGCATTTTGAAAAACTTTGAGGAAAATGAAATCTTTTGGAAGGAATACCAAACGCCAATCAATACTTTTTTTGAATATTTCTACGATAATTTCCTTAAAGCCAACCAACAAAAAGACGGCATGGAAGGGTATAATAAATTTGTAGGATTAGCGATTGGGTATGAAGGAGTGGTCAGGAGTGGTCAGTGTTCAGTAATGAGTTGGCAGTAACTGAACACTAAAAACTGAACACTGAACACTTATAATTCATCACTCGTAAAACTAACTTGATTTCTCTTTTTATACGGACGCATAATCAATCGTGCTTCTCTATCAAAACGAATGTAATTATACACCCAATTTAAGAAAACCACGGCTTTATTTTTGAATCCGATTAATGAAAACAAATGCACAAACATCCAAACAAACCAAGCAAAAACACCACTGAATTTGAATTTTGGTAAATCGACAACGGCTTTATTTCTTCCTATGGTGGCCATAGAACCTTTATCTTTATATTCGAAAGGTTTAGGTGCTTTTTTATTAATGATTTTAATTAAATTATCGGCTAATAATCTTCCTTGTTGCATTGCTGGTTGTGCCATCATGGGATGTCCATGTGGATATTCTTCTGAAGACATTACGGCAATATCGCCAATTGCAAAGAGATTGTCATAACCTTCTACTTGATTATATTGGTTTACCTTGATACGGTTTACATTTTTGATAAAACTATCAGCTTTTAATCCGTGAGGCAAAGCGCCTTGTACACCAGCTGTCCAAATCACCGTTGCAGAATCAAAAGATAAATCGGAATTGGTAGTAACCGTTTTTCCATCGTAACCTGTTACACGAACATTTTTCCAAACGCTTACTCCTAAATCTAATAGAAATTTTTCCGCTTTCTCAGAAGCATTTTCACTCATCGAATCTAAAACACGATTACTTCCTTGTATTAGATTGATTTCCATTTTTCGAACATCTAAATCGGGATAATCTTTTGGGAGAATTGCTTTTTTCATTTCGGCTAAAGCTCCTGCTAGCTCAACTCCTGTTGGACCGCCACCTACTAAAACAAAATTCATCAAACTATGACGTTCGTCGATATCATTGGTAAGTAAAGCTTGTTCAAAATTCTCTAAAATTAAACTTCGAATATTCAACGATTGTGGAATAGTTTTCATCGCCATACTATTTCGCTCGATTTCTTTATTTCCAAAATAATTGGTTTTCGAACCGGTAGCAATTACTAAATAATCAAATTTTAATTCGCCAATATCGGAGTAAATGGTATTGTTTTCTGCATCAATATCACGAACTTCAGCCAATCTAAAATAAAAATCTTTATACTCTTGAACGATTTTCCGAATTGGATACGCAATCGAATCGGGTTCTAAACCGCCCGTTGCCACTTGATACATTAAAGGTTGGAAATTATGATAATTGTGTTTGTCTAGTAAAACAACTTGAACGTTTTTATTGCGAAGTCTTTTCGCTAAAGAAATTCCTGCAAAACCACCACCTATGATGACAATTCTTGGAAAACTACTACGAGGGATGTTCATCGATTAAAATCTAATTGATCAAAGGTAATAAATTTCAAGTTCAAGTTCAATTGCAAGAACAAAAATCAATTAATCTTTAACTAAATTTTAATTTTTTTAATTGAACTTGATTTTTGAATTTGCCCTTAAATTTGAATTTTGAGTTTGCTCTTGTTATTGATTTTTGAATTTGTCCTTGTACTTGTATTTGATTTTCGTAAACTTGTAACAAATTCGTTCAAAAGACTACTTATTGCATATGAAATCAGAATCGGAAGCACTTTTCGTAAAGCAACTCAAAGAAAATCAGAATATAATCCACAAGATTTGTAGATTATATACTACTGATGAGGATGCGCATAACGATTTGTTTCAGGAAATTACGATTCAGCTTTGGAAAGCATTTCCTAACTTCAGAGGAGATTCTAAATTCACTACTTGGGCATATCGTGTGGGATTAAACACTGCAATTACACTTTACCGAAAAAAGAAAAGAACCATTGATACTATTGAGTTTGACAGCACTTTTCATAAGGTAACACAAGACGATTACAATTTTGAAGAAGAAGAAAAATTAAAGCTTTTGTACAGCGCTATTAGTGAATTAAACGACATTGAAAAAGCCTTAGTTTTCTTGTACTTAGAAGATAAAGATTATACAGAAATTTCAGAAACGTTGGGGATTAGTGAAGTGAATGCACGAGTAAAAATGAATCGTGTAAAAGGGAAATTAAAAAAAATATTAAATCCGTAATTATGGATGAATTAGAATTATTAAAAAAAGACTGGAAAAAACAAGAAGGTTCTTTCCAACAAATAAGTGAAAATGAAATTTATGGAATGCTACATAAAGGTTCATCTTCAATAGTGAAATGGATTGTTATTATTAGTGTTCTAGAACTTGTTTTGTGGGCTAGTATTTCTTTTTTTACAGCTGATGAAGAATATTTCAAAACATTAAAATTATACCACTTAGAAACCGCAATGCCTGTAATTTCAGCTGTTAATTATGGGGTTATTTTATATTTTATTTATCTATTCTTCAAAAATTACAGAAGCATTAATACAACAGATACAATCAAACAATTAATGCAAAGTATTATAAAAACAAGAAAGACAGTTAAATATTATGTTTGGTACAATTTAGCCATGACTGCTTTTTCATTTATTTTAGTTTTTATTTTCCAATTCATGTATGATCCAAACATTCGTAAAATAATAGATAAAATGTCGCAAAACATTGATGCCAATACCTTTTACTGTATAATGTTAGTTGTTTATGCTGCAATAATTGCGATTTTTATTGGACTTATTTGGTTATTCTATAGATTACTTTATGGAATTTTACTAAAAAGACTTCAAAAAAACTTTGACGAACTTAAAAAAATAGACTATTAATGAAACATTTCTTTATTTCCCTTTTAACATTAATTACAGGACTATCCTTTTCTCAAGAATTAGAAAAAAGTTTGTTATGGAAAATTTCTGGCAACGGCTTAAAACATGATTCTTATTTGTTTGGTACTATTCATATTACTTGTGATGCTAGTATAGATGAAAACACTGTTAAAGCGCTCGGATTAACTGAACAATTGTATTTAGAGCTTGATATGGACGATAATTCAATGCAAAAACAAATGATGTCGCATATTATAATGAAAGATGATACTAAATTATCTACCTTATTAAATGCAAAAAATTTCAAAATTGTAGACGATTTCTTGAAAAAGAACATAAACATGTCTGTCGAATTATTTGATAGTTTTAAACCATTTGTAATTACTACAATGCTTTATCCAAAAATGATTGATTGCTCTTTTCAATCAATTGAAAATGAATTAATGAAAATAAACAAAGAACAAAATAAAGAAGTTTTTGGTTTAGAAAGCGTAGAAGAACAAATGAAGGTTTTTGATAATATTTCATATCAAATTCAAGCCGAAGAATTGCTTAAAATGGCTAAAAGCAACCTTTCAAAAGATAAAGAAGAAATTAAAAGGATGATAACTATATATCAAAATAAAGATATTGAGGG
>CAZCIV010000151.1:0-6568 GCA_964498595.1 uncultured Flavobacterium sp. | reverse complement strand
CTATTGTAGCTTCTTTTTCTTGGGCTCATCGTCTTCCAATCCGGCAGAGCCCCTTTTCAAATCTAGTACTTTTGCGGTTTGGGTTGGTTGGGGTTATAGGGTCTTTAAATTAAGAAATGGCTTTTAAAAGTTTTTTTGGATCTTGACGATTATCCCAAAATGCCATAACGATTATTTGATCTGGAGTGATTTTATAATAGAGACTGAAATGCCCCATGGCGGATTCCTTTACATCATTGATCTCAGTGTCCTTAAATGCTTCCGGATTTTTGGAAATCACTTTTAGATGCTTTGCAGTTACTTCAATCAATTTCTCCGCATAAATTGTGCTCTTATTCCGCTCTGTCCAATATCTGAATATCTCACGACGCTGTTTAGCTGCCGTTTCAGTCCAAACTATTTTCCTTTTAGCCATTCAAGGTCATTTTTGTCCAGATCATTTTGAGATATTGTTCGACCATTTTGAATGTCAGCTTCACTCATTTCGAGCATCAACTTTTGCTCTTTGGTCAATTTGATTTTTTCATTTTCAACTGCGCAATTATCAACCAAACGAAGCAAAGCCATCAAATAATCTTTATCTGATATTGCAAGCAGTTTGTCAATAATTCCATTTCTAATTACATCAACTTGAGCCATTTCTTTTTTCATTTCTACTAAGGTAATACTTCGGTCTAGCTTTTCCAAATGCCCTCTAACGCTTTCCAAATAGGCAAAGGCCTTCTCAAATCTAGTACTTTGTGGGTTTGTTAGGTTAGGGTTGTCTACATTATTTCGTCTTCTCTTTTATTAAGTTGTTCTTTCGATATATTCGAATTATTGTTTTGCCTTTTTCATGAACTTCTTCTTTCAATTTGGTCCTTTTCTTATTCCATTTCTTATCATACCATTCAGTCTCATCTCGCTTATAATCTTTAATGATCTGACCATTATTTGAATAGGTTATAAACCTTGTTTTATTCTGTGATTCGTCGGTGAATGAATAGTGGACTAAGACGCCAAACTTATTATAGCGGAGTGTATTCCAGTAGAAAAGTGGTGTTTGATCCTCATTAAATTGAATATACTCGATGCTTTTTATCCATCCTTTTTCGTCGTATTCAATAATTTGCGAACCATTAAATATAGAGTCATTTACTCTTGGATATCTTTTGAATGTGGAAATCAATCTACCTTTTGAATTAAAATCATAACGTTTACCAATCAGCTCATCATCTTTATACTGTGCCAGGTAATAATATTTTTTCCTTTTCTGCTCATATTCAATTCTCCAAGTTCCTTCTTTAAGCAAAACAATTTTCGAGGTATCAATATTCTTAATGTTCGACTCAAATAAATCTTTAGCAACAACACGTTTCATGTTGATTGTTGAGTCAAAATAACTGTAATAAGGCGAAACGTTTAACTGACCATTTTTGTAAAATGTTTCTTTATAATTCAAAGATGTATCTGTTTCAATGATCTCATGTTGTGCTCTTGCTAACCATGAAAAAATGATAAAAGATATTATAATTAATATTTTGGTCATGCTGTATTGTAACTATTGTTTTCCAAAAAGGCAAAGGCCCTTCTCAAATCTAGTACTTTTGCGGTTTGGGTTGGTTCGTGTTATAAGCATCATCTTTCAAGCAATAATTCAGGCATACCACCTGGATATCTACAATTGAAATAACGAACATTTTCAGGAAATCTTTTTAGATTATCCTTAATGAATTCATACACTTCTTGTTTGTAAATGTCATATATTTCTTGATCTGAAGATTCTACAGATTCAATACCGAGTCCTTGGTAATTTGCTTTTGGTGCAAAAACTTCACTTAATAGCCATGTGTCGTGATCATAATAGAAATCGTCGTGACCAGTCAGATATATTTCAAACTCGTCATGGGTCCTTTGAATATGATAATTTAATGCAAGTACATTATTAGGAATAACGCTATCCTGAAAAACATCATTTAACCACTTATTAATAATATTTCTTATTTCAATTCTTGATTGCATACATGTTATTCGGGTTCTACTTCTGTTGCTTATTACGTTTTCCAATCAGGCAAAGGCCCTTTTCAAATCTAGTACTTTTACCGCTTGATCTGTTGGTGCTGTTAGCACTCGTTTTCTCATCCTTAAACGAAATTCAAATAATTAATTTCTTCAGTCAATATCTTCTTTTCAGTCTCGTTAAGTGTCGAAGCTAATTTGCTTTTCATTATTTGTCCAATTTTCAATATTTCGAGCCACTTCGGGTCATTTAAAATTGCTGAGTGGTCATAGTCGTCATTTTTCGGTGATTCGTATTTATCCAATGCTTCGTGCCAATCTTTTATAATTTCAAACTCCTGGTTTGTCAACCAACCCTTGTCAATCGGATATTTATAGTAGTCGTCAATTCCTAAGTCGTCAAAATAACTACACATAAATTCGACAAATGACCAATGCGGATTCGTTTGTGTCTTGGCGAGCCAAGATTTCTGTTGAAGGTCAAACGAAGTCAATTCGTTTATGCATCCAAGCCACCTTTCTCGCCATAAATTCTTGTAACCAGTTGTCATGATATTTATCTGTGTCGTCTGTTTTTAAAATTAACTCTAACGTTTTCCAAAATGGCAAATGCCCTTCTCAAATCATTGCTTTTGCGGTTTGGGTTGGTTGGGGTTTTGGTTATTTTGTTCGTTCAAATTTTAAATTTTGTTCTTTAAAGTCAATTGTTGGAGTTGCTCCAATTTCAGGTATTCCAATTTGGGTTCTAAACCTCATGTCGTTTGATGCAACATTCCAATAACTCCAATCTTCTGACATTACAAATTCCCATTTTCCATTTCTACAAATGGATCCATTATCTCCGGTCATTTGCCATGTATGATCCTTGTTAATAGACAGTGTAAATTCATCAGAATGATATTTTCCTACAATCAACGCTTCCTTCTCCGAAAATATTGAATTGTATCCTATCCAATTATAAACAACGAATCCCAAACACAAAGCACCTAAAACAAGTTTGGTAGTCGTTAAAGAATTCAATTTATACTGTTTTCTGTTTTTCAAAACTGAATAAATCAACAACAATCCAACTATTGCAATCATGAATAATAACAGAATAATAAATCCTGCAATTAATGGAAGCATATCAGGTCTTAATAGTTGCATTTAATTCTTCTGTTAATCATAACGTTTCTCAACTGGTAAACGCGTACTTCTCGGTTGTGCCTGCCCGCCGTAACGTCAGTGAAGGCGGGGTTGTTCAGCCCGTGGCTTTTAGTTGATTTTATGGGTATTATTCAACTCTTTTAGAGTATTTAAAAAACATATTCGCATACGGACTATCAAGTTTGAAATAAGTTATATCCTTATACTTTGATGTAACAGGTTTCAAATCATATTCACCTTTTGCGTTGATGTAATCAATAAAAACTTTCTTTTTTTCCACTTTACTTACCGGACCGATTTGGAACTTAGATTCAGTTTCATACAGGCATTCAATAATTATTGCTCCACCAAGTTCTTTCAATGAGTTAAACATTTCAGGGAAATCGCTCAGTTTAAATTTTAAATCAGATGCTTTTTGAAGAATAACTTCTTTAATCCCTTCCTTCTCAATGATTGAGTCAAAGAATGATTCGTTATCAGTTTTTTTTATCTCTGATATATCTGTCATTCGAGCAACTACAAATCCGTCATAGTTGAAGTCATCAAAATCTGACATCAATATAAACTTCTCATTTTGGTCAAATATTATTCCTTCAAAATGAGTTAATGTAAATCCATCATCATCAGCTAAGTACACTTTGACGAAGTTTTTGGCATCGATATATTTTTTAATTCTCTTTTTCATTCTGGTCTATTACCCATAACGTTTTGCCGCTTTGCGAAGGCGGGGATTTTTAGCACTAAACTTCATTAGATCCACAAAGCTTGAATTTAGCACTTCACTGTCATAAAAGCACCAAACCCCCGCTTTTGCAAAACGGCTGTTACCTGCTGGTGTTCTGTCTTTCATACCGTTTCTTCTATTATGTTCATCATCATATTATAGTGTCCTTCGTGTTTGGTTAGTATGAATATGTCTTTAAAAACTTTTTTATACACGTCTATTGTCCTGTCTTGAAGTTCAACATATAAGTCGTCATTTATGCTGTGTGAACCGTCATTAATCCACGAAATTAGAGAACGACAAATTTCTTGTTCTTCCTTTGTTTCAAATTTGAGAATTAAATCATCGTCTCCATACTTACCAAGTAGCTTAAAATAATTTTCAATTATTCTTCGCATTATGTTTTGTATTGTTAGACTTGATTTTATTCCGTCATTTTTCAACTCTTGCCATAAAAGTTCATACGAAGATTGAATTGGATTTTCCATTGCAAAACTTTGCAAACTCGTAGTCTTGTCGTTTTTTCGTAAAATCCAAAAATTTGTTTTGTTGTCAATTTTTGTTCTTCCGTCAATAAAAGAAACTTCTTTGTGAAAATAAACGTTGTGAGTTAATAAAATCAACTGCTTTACGTTTCCAATATCTCCTTTTATGTTTTTAATAATGTCTTTGATGAGTGTGGCAACTACAAACAAAACATTACTGTCTAAACTTGAAATTGGGTCGTCAATTACCAAAACTCTTTCGTTGTTTACTTCATCTTCAGAAATTCCACCTTTTGTTAATTGTAGATAATAGAGAAAAGTAATAAATGTGACTTCTCCTTCACTTAAAGTTGTTTCAGCTATTGTTCCGTCTTCACGTTGAATTTGATAAAATCCTTCTTCTTGAGCAGGAACAATTTCAAAATTTAAAAATCCGTAAGATTTCAAAATTCTGTTTATTTCATCAATCGTTGGTTGAATACTTGTAACATTCTTGTTTAGATTTTTGATTTCAATATCTAATTTATCATATTCGTCACGTTTTTCTTTACGTTGTTTTTCTAAATTTTCTATACCTTTTTCTAAACCACTTTTCTTTCCAATAAATGTTGTAATATCTGTTTTATAATATTCAACTATGTACTTCCAAATAGCTTTTATTAGATTGTTTTTTTCTGTTGCAAAATTGGCAACAATGTCATTATGTTTTTTTATTTCAGAGTTTGCTTGGTCAATTAACTCTGCTACTAAATCAGCTTGTTCCTTGACAGAAAGCAACTCTATACTTCTGCTTGGTTCTTTAACTTTGTTATTTAGAAGTTCATTATTCGTTGTGTTTTGGCTTATTAGAGTTTTTAAGTAAGCCGAAAATTTGCCAACGTCAAGTTTCGTATTACTAAAACTTTTTTGGTCTTCTTCAATCGCATTTAATTGATTGATAATATTTTGAGTTAAAGTATTGTATTCATGTTTTAGTTCTTTTAGTTGTTTGAGGTCGCTTAAATACGTTTCATCAAAAAAACTTTCGATTTGCTTTTTGAAATCGCCATCTATTGTTTTTTGTTGGCAGAAAGGACAAGTTTTATCTTCAATATATTCTCTACCTTGATTAACCCAATCATTGATATTTAACCGTTGAATTAGTTTGGCAATATCAACATCGGCTTTGCCGACAATGATTTTCTTCCAAATATCATTCGTTTCAATTTCTAAAACTCTATCAAAAGAAATTTGGCTTATGGGGTCAATTCTTTGAGGTTGTTCGCCAAATATGGTTGCTGATTTTTCCTTTAAATTTTCAAATGATTCTAATTGAGCATTGTTATTTTCGGCTTCTTGCAAAAGTTTATTCTTGAACGTTTCTTTTTGCATTGAGCCTTGAAATGCTTCTTTAAAAGCTGTTTCATTTTTCTTGTAAACTTTTGTCCAAGTGGATTCTTTAAACTCGTTTTCTAAATCTTCTTTTTCTTTTTTTTGTTTATCTAATGTTTCTCGTTTTTGTATCCCGTCAGCCTTAATTGTTTTAAGTTCTTCGCTTTTCTTCTCAATTTCTTTAATTTGTTCCGCAGTAGCTTCACCAAGTGTAAAAACTCCGTTTAATTTACCTTTCCCAAAATTTCGTTCTCTAAATTCCTTGTTATAAACCAAAACATTTAATGGCAAAGCGTTTTGCCAAGTCAAAGAACAACTATTGAATTTTTGGTCGGAATTGTCGTAAATAAAGTTTGAGATTGTTGTCTTGCCGCAACCATTTGCACCATATATGAAATTGACTTTTTTCAAGTCGTCAAATTGAACGCCTTGATTGTCGTATGAAGCTACATTTTTTATGTCAATTTGTTTTATCATTCTGTCTGATATTGTCTGCGGTTGTGTCGTACGTTCCGCTTGCAGGTAACTTATTTATAGGCTTTCCTTTTCAGTAAAAGAGTGCGCTTATACAACATCGGGTTGTCTGCATGCATTACCTTCTTGTGAGCTGGTTAAGCCTTTCGGTTGACTAAAAATAGGAAGATCTCAGCAACTATCAAACGGAGTTTATGACAAGTTGTAAACGAATTTGCTGAATTATTAACCTTCACTGAGAAGGCCTCAACGTACCGGAAACAAAAAGGGCCGTCTTTGCAGACAGCCCTCTCCTATTTTGTACGTGGTGCTTACTTCACCAACTTCATTTCTTTGATCAAATTGTCAGCTCCGTAACACTTGTCAACGA
>CAZCIV010000150.1:0-6620 GCA_964498595.1 uncultured Flavobacterium sp. | reverse complement strand
GGGCAGCGGGCTATGAAACTTTTAACCGAGGTATGGACGCTTGAAGGATGATGAAGCTTAAATAATAGGAGTGAAAAAATGAGATTTGAAATCATTACAGTAATCAGATGCTTGACAGGCATATTGCAGCTTAAAAGGCTGGATCAAATCGAGAAAATGACGGTATATAAAAATGAAGAAGGCGAGTTGCCCCGCCTTAAATGTTTTCACAACGGAATAATCCTTATTGTGAATTGCTTTAGATTGTAGCACAAAGGTAGAATCAAAAACATATAAAAGTCAATAGTTATGAAAAAAATTTTAGGACTGGATTTAGGGACCAATTCAATTGGATGGGCGCTGGTAAATACCGATGATAATGGCAAACCTATTGGAATTGCTGGAATGGGAAGTCGGATTATTCCGATGGGAGCAGATAAGCAGGATTATGAAAGAGGTGTAGGTATAACTAAAAATGCAGAGCGAAGAGAAAAGAGAACTGCCCGGAAAGGAAATAAACGTTACAAACTTCGCAGAAATAAGCTCCTATTTATTTTGAATGAATTGAATATGTTGCCAGAGCAATTTCAGTTTAAAAATGGAATACCTGAACCAACAAAATTGCAAGATTTGGAGCTTCTACCAATTTCAAAAAGAACAAAGCAACTTGACGCTTTAGGGCTTTTAGAATTGAAAGTCAAAGCTTTGGTAGAACCCGTGGAATTAAAAGAATTTGGCAAAATACTTTATCAATACAACCAGCTTCGCGGTTATTCAGGAGGGAACAATGAAGACTCAATAAAGAAGAAAAAAGATGAGGATGAAGAAGATGTAAAAAAGAAGTATGAAGTTTTGGTCCAGAAAGTTGAAATTCTTGAGGTCAAACAGTCTGAGGAAACTTTTACTGTACGAGGTGGAAAGAATAAAGGTGAAAAACTAAATTATTATGATGTGAAAATTATTCTCGATGGAAAAGAGGAAGAAGGATTAACCGAACTGCAGAATTTAAAAGATAAAGAAGGACAAGAAGAAGAGCTAGAAATACGAATTACCAGAAAGAAAGATGATGAGGTGACTTACAAATTTGCTTTGCCTCAAAAGTCGAATTGGCGCAAAGCAATGGAGTTGTCTGAAAAAACATTGAAGGAAGAGAACCTTTTTATAAGTGAGTTGCGGTTGCGTGATTTACAACATAATAAATGGACAAAAATCCGAAATCGGGTTTTCCTTCGAAATCGCTACAAAGAGGAGTTCGATAAGGTTTGGGAAACACAAGAAAAACAATACCCAATATTGAAAAATTGCCCAAAAGAAATCTTAGAAAAAATTGCCAACTATATTTTCCCAGGCAGTAGTGAGTCACAACAACTTTTGCGAAAAACTGCTATTGAAAAAGGATTGAAATACATTATCAAGGAACAAGTAATTTATTATCAGCGCCCACTAAAACCACAAACTGAATTAATTGGCAATTGCCGTTTTGAAAAGGAAGAAAAAGTTATACCCACTTCGCATCCTTTTTTCCAGGAATTTAGATGTTGGAAACAGATAAATAACCTCTTTGTCACTTCAAAAACTTTAGTGGGGAATAAGTATAGATATCAAAACAGGTATTTGACCACCGAAGAGAAAAGGGCAATTTATGAAAAACTTCAAACACAAAAGGAAGTTGGTTTTGCAACTGTAGTTGAAATCCTCAATATGGATAAAAGCAAGGGTAAACTTGATAAAGAGCAAAAAGACTATTTTCTTAACGGTTTAAATGTAAAGGCAAAATTGAAAGGGTGCGATACTCTTTTATCCTTCAGAAAAGAGTTGGGAGAATACTTCAATTATTTTATTTCTCAAGATAAAAATCTTGTAGAACAACTCTGGGCTGTACTTTTTGATGTAAAAAACCATGAGGGGAGTGAGTATGATGTAGAAAGCAAGCGGGTATCTTCAATAATAGAGGTGCTAAAAAAATATACAAATGAAGAAACAGCAAAAGAATTGTCTTTGAAGTTGGCTCAAAAAATTAAATTTCCTCGTAAGTATGCAAGTATGTCTGAAAAGGCAATACGAAACATTCTGCCTTTGATGTTGCCCAATCCGCAAAGCATACCTAATGCAGTTCAACAGCGATTTAAAAATATTCAATCATTAATTGAGACGGGTGAAATTGTTGATGATTTGAATTTCGATTTGGAAGATTATGTAATTGATTTTGTAAAAAACAATCCAAATGTTTTACGAGAAGGTGGAATAATGGAATCGTTTGCAATTTCATTGGTTTATGGGAAACATACAGGCGAAACCATAAGGCCCCAAATTAAAAATTATCACGATATTAAGCGCGAAGAACGGAAGTTAAGAAATCCAGTAGTTGAACAGCTTGCCAACGAGACGATGCAAGTTATAAAGGCAATCTGGAAACATTACAAATTTAATCCCGAGGAACTTGAAATCAGGGTAGAATTGGCTCGTGAATTAAAAAATAGTGCCGCTGAAAGAGAGAAAATATGGAATGGTCAGAGAAAAAACAAGACAATCAATGATAAGGCTAAAGAAAAGTTGCAAGAAAATGGTATTGCTATTACAGATGAAAACATTTTGAAATATCGTTTGTACGAACAACAAAAATTCATGTCTCCCTATACCAAAAAGAAGATTATACCTTTCAGTAAGTTGTTTGATGACAAAGAATACGATATTGATCATATAATTCCAAAATCAAGATATTACGACGATTCTTTCTCTAATAAGGTCATTTGTGAAAAGTATATTAATGAAGAGAAAAGCAACAGAACCGCATGGGAGTATATGTCTCAACAAAACTCAAGATTTGAGATATTGTCTCCTGATAGCTTTATTCAACACATTAACGAAAATTACTTTGGCAAAAAGAAAAAGAATTTATTAGCTGAAAAAATACCCTCAGATCCTGTTGAGAGACAACTTAAAGACACGCAATATATTTCAGTCGCTATTAAGAGTGAACTGGCAAAAATTGTTGGAAGTGAGAATGTTAAAACAAGTACCGGAGAAGTGACTGACTTTCTGCGCAGCCGATGGGGTTTAAGGAAATTATTTATGGAACTCACTGAAAACCGTTTCAAACAAATGGAACTTTGGGATTTGGATGAAAACGGAAATCCCAAAACAAGTTGGGTTACAAAGTACTTTGATAAAGAAAAGCAAAAACACATTTATGAAATTAAAAACTGGAGCAAACGATATGACCATCGTCACCATTCAATAGATGCATTGGTGGTTGCCCTTACTACACAAAGCCATATTCAAAGGCTGAACAATTTAAATAAGTACTACCAAGATGAGTTAACGGCTCGCAAAGACGAGTTTGGAATTAAAGTCAAGGAAGATGAAAGCATTTTTGATGCATTTTTCAATCTGGAGGCAGAACGACGTGATGAAATTCTAAGGCAAATTGAAAGCTCCAAATATTTTGAAATGCCATTTGATAATTTAGTTGGACAAGTCAGAGCTCAGTTAGAAACAATGGTTGTTTCGCATAAACCAAAAGACAAATTAGGTTTAAAAATTGATGACTTTGACAAAAATACACCCAACAAGCTTCTAAAAAAGCAGGTTAAAGTTAGATCTGGCATACATCAGGAAACTTATTATGGCAAACTTGATGGACGAGATACAAAACGTGTTGATATATCATCGCTTTCCTTATCTGAGGTATCCAAAATTGTTATTGACAAGGTTTTGGCTAATGAAATTATTGAGCACAAAAGGCAATATAATTCAATGAAAGAGGCATTTACAGGTGAAGGTTTGAAAGCTTTTAATGATAAAAGAAATGCTGTCGGCAAGCAACCGGCATACAAAGTAAAAGTTTGGTACAACAAAGAAGAAAAGAAGGAAAGTAGCTTACAACGATTATACGATAATAATGAAAAGCAAAGTGTTATAACAGGTGATAATTATCTGTTTATAGTCATGGAAAAGAATGGAAAGCGAATCTTTGATATTGCATCGTTGTATGATTCAGTTTCTATCGCGACAGATGCTTTAAAAGATGGCGTCATTGATTTTAAGGAAAAAATTGTTGAAGATTTCAGAATAAAGCATAGAGAGAAGCCAGATAAAGTGTTATTTACTCTTCAGCAAAATGAATTAGTTTACTTACCTAATAACATTGAAGAGGGAGAATTCCTTTTGGGAATGTCCGAGGATGAGTTTACAGAATGGATAAGTATTAAAGCCAATAATAAAGCATTCAGCAATAGGGTTTACAAAGTGGTTATGTTTACAGGTTCGGACTGTAAATTTATTCCTCATAATTATTCTAATGTGATTAGTGTTCCTAAAGAGTTTACAAAAGAGCAAAAAGAAGAATTAAAGAAGAAATACGAAGAGAAAAAGGGTATTCCCAAGAATGAATTGAATTTTGTTGAATTTGGTTCATACAGAGATTGTTCACCTTATGAAACTGGTGAAATTTTTATTAAAAGCCTTGTATATAAGAAACTAAAACAAAAGCCAATGAAGATTCAAGATTCTTGTATTAAACTAAAAATTGATTGGCTGGGAAATGTCTCATTAAAATAAAAATGGAGATTCTGCAACCTAAATTATTGTACCACGTCTTCAACCACGGCAATGGTTTTGAAAACCTGTTTCTCCATGAGGCCAATTATCATTACTTTTTGGAAAAGTTTGCCATGTATGTATCGCCTGTGGCAGAAACACTGGCTTATTGCTTGATGCCCAACCATTTTCATTTTATATTGCTTATCAGGGAGCGGGAGCTGATTGAAGGGTTGATGGAGGGTAGGATGGTTGAAACGAACGAGGTTGAAAACTTTTCCAAAGTTCGAAACTTTGGAAAAGTTCTCAACTTCGACGATGCCGCCATCAACCGTTTCATTTCCAAGCAATTTTCCAACCTTTTCAGTTGCTACACCCAGTCGTTCAACAAGGTTTATCAGCGCCGTGGTTCGCTTTTTATTAAAAACTTCAAGCGTGAACTGATTGCCGATGATGCTTACCTTCGCAATGCCATAGTGTATGTGCACCGCAATCCCGTCCATCATAGTTTTTGCGCAAATTATCTGCAGTGGGAACATTCGTCATACGGCGACATATTCAACGAAAGAGCAGGACTTGTAGATCCGGCAGCAAATTTTTCTTTGTTTGGTGGCAAACATGCCTGGATTGAACAGCATCAGCTTGCTTTGATGCGTTTCGAGCAGTATCAATTGTCAAAGGGAATGGAAATATGATCAAGCGAACACTCTATTTTGGAAACCCTGCCCAGTTGCGAAAGAAAGACATGCAGCTTCAGATTGAGTTGCATGCTGAATCTGATAAACAGCTTATAACCATACCCATCGAAGACATTGGTGTGGTGGTGCTCGATCATCCTCAGATCTTGGTGTCTCAGGGATTGTTGGCCGCACTGAACGAAAACAATGTGGCCGTCATCAACTGCGATGCCAAACACTTACCATATGGGTTGATGTTGCCGCTTTTTTCGCATCATGCCTTCACCGAACGTTTGTATCAGCAATTGCAGAGTTCATTACCGCTTCGGAAAAATCTTTGGCAGCAAACAGTGGTGGCAAAAATCAGGAACCAGGCCGCCGTGTTAAGACAAGCCGGAGGCGATGATGCGAGGATGAATTACTACGCTGGTTTGGTTAAAAGTGGTGACCCTGAAAACGTGGAGGGCCGGGCAGCAGCCTGGTATTGGGATCATTTGTTTGGCGCGGAAAGAAATTTCGTGCGCAACCGCTTTGGAGATAACCCAAACCCGATATTGAATTATGGCTATGCCATTCTGTTGGCCATCGTTGCCCGCAGTTTGGTGGCAAGCGGTTTATTGCCGGCGGTTGGCATCCATCATCGAAATAAATACAATCCATGGTGCCTTGCCTCCGATGTTATGGAACCTTACCGGCCTTATGTTGATCGGGTAGTGTTTGAAATTGCAGGTAAATATCCTGAAACTGAAGAGCTGACGCCAGAGATTAAAAAACAACTGCTGCAAATTCCTGCAGTGGATGTTGTCATCGAAGGTAAATCCAGCCCGCTGATGGTGGGTATGCAGCGCACAACAGCCTCTTTGTCAGCTTGTTTTGAGGGTTCATCACGTAAACTCCTGTATCCTGAAATATAAATGAGAATTGTCATCGTATAGTTTTGACAGGCTTAACCAATATCAGATTTTGTGGGTATTCGTTTTTTTTGATTTGCCAACCGAAACCAAAACCGACCGGAAAAACTACGCGCAATTCCGGAAAAACCTGCAAAAGGATGGCTTTGCCATGATGCAGTATTCCATTTATGTGCGCCATTGCAGCAGCCGCGAAAACGCCGAAGTACATATTAAACGCGTGAAAGGATTCCTGGCCCCCAAGGGTGAGATCATCATTTTCACCCTGACGGACAAGCAATTTGGGATGATGGAGTTTTTTCGTGGACTCACGGAATGCAAGCGCCCCGAAACACCCCAACAACTCGAGCTTTTTTAGAATAAAAAAATCCTGCCAAAAAACCTTGGCAGGATTTATCACTGAGTACTTTTTTTCTTTTCAAATAATTGACTTAATGCACTTATAAACAGCTCTTTTAATGCTATTCTGTTGTGCTCAGTAAGTCAAAGATACAATCTAAAAGCAATTCACAAC
>CAZCIV010000149.1:0-6718 GCA_964498595.1 uncultured Flavobacterium sp. | reverse complement strand
ATTTTATCGTAATACAAACTGTTTACTCCGTGATGCTTAGTAGCATATTTTTTAAATTCTTTTCCGTAGTTCATAATTTTTTGTTTAAATGTTTAAGCGTTTAAAAGTTTAAATGGGTTGAACTAAAAAACATTATATTTTAAATAGTTATCTTTTGTTTTTGAAACAAAATAGCTTCAATAAAAAAGCGCCAAAACTAGTCTGACGCTCAAAGATAATTATTTTTTGTGAGATATTATTCTCCGTACATTTCTTTGATGAATTGCTCGTAATTTACTTCTTTCGTTTTAGCTTTTACTTTTTCTTTGTAAAGACCTAACATTTTTTCGCTCATTACTTGCTCTGATAAACGTTTTACCTCATCTTGGTTTGACATTACGCGAGCTACAATTCCGTTAATTTCATCTTCTGAAGGATTTAATTGACCAAATTGTGCCATTTGTTTCTTGATTAAATCAGCAGTATGTGCTTTTAAATCTTCGAAAGTGATTTGTAAATTGTTATCAGCCATTACTTTTCCTTCGATTAATTGGAAACGTAATCCTTTTTCAGATCTTGCGAATTCTTCTTCTGCTTGTTCAGCAGTTAAAGGTGTTTCACCTACATTTTGAATCCATCTTTTTAAGAATTCTGCTGGCAAATCGAATTTTGTAGTTTCGATTAAGAATTCTGTAACATCGTTTAAGAATTTTTGATCTGCTTGCTGTGCAAATTGTGCTTCAGCATCTTCTTTGATTTTCGCTTTTAATTCTTCTACAGAAGAAATAACTCCAGGTCCGAATAATTTATCGAATAATTCTTGGTTTAATTCTGCTTTTTCAACTGAATTGATTTCCTCAATTGTAAAATCAACATTGATATCTAAACCGTGAACATCATCATGACCTACTTTTAAGTAATCCATTAATTTGTGGTCATCATCAAATAAACCTTTAGTTCCGATAGTCACCACATCACCTACTTTTTTACCAATGAAAGCTTTTGCAGCTTTTTTATTAGCAAAAATATCTAAACCAAAGTTTGCTGGAGCGTTGATTCCTTTTTCTTCGTTGGTAAAAGTTCCTCTTACTTCGTAATCTGCTTTAACTTCTGGTTGCGAAATTAATTTTCCGTATTGTTTTTGGATTCTTTCAACTTGCTCATTCAACATTTTGTCATCAGCAATTACGTTGAATTTAGTAACATTATTTTTAGCAGTTAAATCTACTGTAAACTGAGGCGCTAATCCTAATTCGAAATCAAAAGATAAATCATCATTATCCCAATTGAAATCTTCCGTTACTTTTGGAAGCGGATTACCCAAAATATCTAATTTTTCAGCTACTAAGTAATCGTTTAAAGACGATTGTAAAATTTTGTTTACTTCATCTAATAATACTGCTTTACCGTATTGTTTTTGAATTAAACTCATTGGAACTCCACCTTTTCTAAAACCTGGAACCGATGCGTTTTTTCTATAGTCAGCTAATACTTTTTCTACTTTATCTGAATAATCTTCTTTCGTAATTGCTACTGTTACAATAGCATTTAAATCATCAACTTGCGTTTTTGTAATGTTCATTATTTCTTTTATTTAAGTACCATAAAATTTGGGTTGCAAAATTATAGAATTTTTGCAACCCAAACAAGTTTTTAATTTACTGAAATTCAATTGGCTAAAAATTAATCTTCACTAACAAAGATTTTATTTAAAATTGACTGAATAATAGACAACAAGACACTAAATAAAAGAGCATCTAAAAATCCATCAACTCGAAACTCTACAATAAAATAATCACAGATTAAAATTATTATAGCATTGATAACCAATAAGAATAACCCAAGTGTAAAAAAAGTTACTGGTATAGTAAGCAATACTAAAATAGGTTTTAAAAATGTATTCAAAAGACCCAAAACTACTGCAACTAACAACGCTCCAGTTAAATCAGTTACATGAACTCCAGGCAAAAAATAAGACAATACAAAAACAATAATTGTACTAATGAGAAGTTTAATAAGTAAATTCATTTTTATTTTCTTTAAAATTTAAAATTACAAAAAAAGGCATCAATAATGATGCCTTCTTTTCATTTTTTTAAAATTCTTAATTCGATGGTACAATATTTATACCTGGGAAATAAGAAGGATGATGCAAAGGAATATTTGCATTGTAATGTCTGTTGATTACTTTGATAATCTCATTTGCAATTACCGCATATCCTCTAGCATTTGGATGCACACCATCTAAAGAGAACAAAACAGTTCCTTCAGTAGCTGAACCACTAAAATAATTTGCAGTATACACTTGACCTGTTTCGATTCTTAATCCACTAACTAATTGACCTAAAATTGCATTCATATCAGCCACCGCTAAATTTTTAGATGCAGCAATAGAAACAATAGAGGCATTGTATGCAGCTGTAGCATTAGCTACTTTTAATTTCTCGTTAGCAGTTAAAACCCATTTATTGACCATTGGAAAAGTAACTCCATTGATATTAATTAATGGTGAAGGAGAAGACGTATTAGTAGAACCAATAACAGAAGAAGCAGGCAAAACAATTAAATCGTTAGCTGTAGTTTGACGAGCTTTTCCAAAAACTTGTCCAAATGCTGTAGCCGTAGCTGCACCAAGAGTTGGTGTCAAAACAGCTGTAATTTGAGCTGATCTATCTGCCGCATCAACATCATAAATCAATATAGGATTTGCTGTATTAGGATTTAAAGCATTAACTCTGTTAGGCTCTCCATAAGCCGTAAAAATTGCATCTAAATTATTATAAAGAGCTGTATTTGCTTGATTCATAGCAGCTGTTCCATAAGCAATTTGAGTAGCGACATCACTTCCTTCAGGAGCTAAAGCCTTACCCATGCTTTGAGCTGTTAAAGGCGCATAAGGAACCGTTGTAAAATAAGGGATTGACGTTACGCTTGGTATAGTAGCCACGACACCTTTAGCACCATTTGAAGTTAATGTATTAATAATGGTATTATATGCCGAATTAAAAACATTAATGCTAGTAATATCATTTTTATTGTAACCAGCAAAATTATCATTTGAAGTTCCAAAATTATCTGAAGCCGCAGTATTAGATAAACTTTCGTCAATATTTGGAGTAGTCATATCATCTGCAATAGTTCCACCTCCGGTTGCATAAGCCAAAACATCATTACCCCCAATCCAATTAGTAAAAAAGGTTGGATTTTTACTCATAGCATCTCCTAAAACTGTAGCAGAAGCTGAAGTTGCATGTCTAACAAAATAAGGATTTGCTGTTCCTGGTACAACACCAGCAACATCTCCGTAAGTGTTAGATAATAAATGGAATGATTTTGCTCCAGGAACGCCCATATTATTATAAGCGGTAGCCTGTAACTCTGAAACTTGGATCGTTGAAACCCCAGTAATATTCTCTGGTCTACTTTGTGAAGCATCAATTACCAAGCGGGTACTATACATATTTTTCCCACTACCATCCAAAATTGGAACTCCTCCTAACATCAACCCTCCTAAATTATTAACATCATCTGCATAAGAAGGTTGAGTAAATTCTCCGCCTCCAACAAGTGCAAATTTTTGAGCCAATAAATTAGGAAAAGAATACGTTTGACCTACTCTAGAAACTGTTCCGTCCATGTAACCAGCAGTTAAAGAGTTACCGATAGCAACATAAGTTGTGAAATCTGCATCTCCTGCTGTATAATTTGCATCAACTTCATTTTCAAATTCTGGTTCACACGAAGCAAATCCAGCAGCTAAAATAGCTAGATATATAAAATTATTTTTCATCTTTCTTGTTTTTAAATTAGAAACCATAAGTAATACCTACACCAGGAGAAAACACTACCGATTTGTATGTTCCTCCAAAGTCAGGATTTGGCTGTCCAGATATTGGATCAGTTGAATGATTATATGAATTATCAATTTCATCAAAATGTAAATACAAGAATGAGAAATCAACACCTAACTTACTATTTACTTGATATGTTAAACCACCTGTATATCCCATTGAGTCGTTTCTTGGTGTTTCTGGTGCAAAGTAACCATCTTGAACTGGACTCTCATCAAAATACCATCCTGCTCTGAAAGTAAATTTATCATTTGCTTTATATTGTGTACCAACTCTATAAGTACTTACATTTTGATAATTTCTTGGATTTAATGATTCTGTACCATTTCCAAATGTTACATCTAAAGCTTCATAAGCACTCCACATTGTTCTATTATAGTCAAAAGCTAACAACCATTTATCTGTTACTTGATAAGACAATCCCACTGTTAATTCAGCTGGTAAAGGTAAATCTGCATTAAATGTTGTGTTTGCTAATGGATTAAAAGTTGGTGTATCATTATAAATTGCATCTCCATCGCGAGCCTCCATGATAATTTCAGAACGGTAATTCATACCAATTCTTAATTTATCTGTTGGATTGAACATAAAACCAGCTGTATAACCCCATGCCGTAATTCCTTTTGCATCAATTGTTACATCTGAAGGTTGACCATCATCAGAAAGCAATGGATTCATTGAAAGATTTCTATTAAAATTAACTGAACCTGAAGCGTAAATAACACCACCACCTAAACTAAAGTGCTCTCCCATTCTAATTGAAACCGAAGGTTGAACAAAAATTGCTTGTAAATCAATATTATTAACTAAATGAGCCCCTTCCCAATCTTGATCCCAATCAACTGCACTACCATAAGGAGTGTACACCGCTAAACCAGCTGTTAACCAATCATTCAATTTATAAGTTGCATAAACACTAAAAGGAGTTCCTACATTTTTACTTTCTGCAGTCCAATTATAAGTTGAATTTTGAAATTTAACATTTGCAAATAAAGCATTCGCTCCAACAGATACATTAAATTTTTTATCTAGGTAAGCCATCCCTGCGGGATTAAAAAAAGCAACCTCAGCACTATTAACCACAGCAACACCCGTGTGCCCCATAGCCAATTGCTTTTGACCTTGAATACTTACTCTATATCCACCTGCAAAAGCAGTAGAGCCAGCCAAAGCCATTAAAGTTAAAGAAAGTAATTTTCTCATAATGTAAAAATGTGTTAGTTTTTTTTCTTTGTTTGTTATAATCAATACTTCAAAATTATAACAAAATATGAATTTTACAATTTTTTTAACTAAAAAATTATGCATGCATAATTTTTTGGTCGTTTTATTTAATAAAATCTAGAACGTAGGAATAAAAATCTTTTGGATTTTCTGCATGTAACCAATGTCCCGCATTCTTAATTGTTTCAATCTTCGCTTTTGGAAAATGATAATAAATGGTTTCAAAATCACTATCTAAAATATAATCTGATTTATCACCTCTTAAAAACAAAGTTGCTTTAGAAAAAATATTCTCAAATGGCAACGCAGTTCCTATAGTCTCAATTTTTTCATTAAAAACTTTTAAATTAAAACGAAAAGCCAATTGTTCTGGAGCGGCCCAATACAAATTCTTGAGTAAAAACTGTCTTGTTCCAAAATCTTTTATGTATCCCGAAACGATTTCTTCCACTTCTCCTCTACTCGGTTTTTTAGCAAAATCAACTGCATTTAATGCTGCCAAAATGGTTTGGTGATGTGGCGCATAATATTTTGGACCAATATCTGCTACAATTAATTTAGAAACCAATTCAGGATAAGTTGTTGCCAAAAGCATTGCCACTTTTCCTCCCATAGAGTGCCCAATAATATTGATATCTGTTAGTTGATGATAACAGCAATATTGTTTTACATCTTCTACCATGACTTCATATGAAAAATCTTCGGAATGAAAACTTTTACCATGATTTCTTAAATCTAAAGCATGCACTTGAAAACCTTCATTAGCAAATTGAGTTCCTAACGTTTTCCAATTGTCTGACATTCCTAAAAATCCATGAATAATTATCAGAGGCTTTCCTTCGCCTTCTATTCTTGAATGCAACAACATCTTATTTCAATTTTTGAAGATACATATTCACAACATTTTCCAATCCTAAATATAAGGATTCCGAAATTAAAGCATGACCAATCGAAACTTCCAGTAATCCAGGAATATTATCTTTAAAAAATTTGATATTATCCAAACTCAAATCATGGCCTGCATTAATTCCTAATCCTAGTTCATTCGCTTTGATTGCCGCTTTTATGTAAGGCTCAATTCCGCTTTTGTTTCCTAAACCATATTCATGAGCGAAAGATTCCGTGTACAATTCAATTCTTTCTGTTCCAGTTGCTTTAGCTCCTTCAATCATTTTTTCATCTGCATCTACAAAAATAGAAGTTCGGATTCCATTTCTTTGAAATTCTTGGATTACCTCTACTAAATATGATTGATGTTTAATGGTATCCCAACCCGCATTTGATGTTAATGCTCCGATAGCATCTGGAACTAAAGTAACTTGTGTTGGTTTGCATTCTAATACCAAATCAATAAAGTTATGCTGTGGATTTCCTTCTATATTATACTCATTGTAAACAACCGATTTTAAATCGCGTGCATCTTGATAGCGAATGTGCCTTTCATCTGGTCTTGGATGAATCGTGATGCCGTCGGCTCCAAATTGCTGAATATCTTTTGCAACTTTCAATAAATCAGGCACATCCCCTCCCCTTGAGTTACGAAGCGTGGCTATTTTGTTGATATTTACGGATAACTTTGTCATAATAATTTATAATTTACACAAAAATACAAAGTATAAGTTAGCTAGCATGTGGTATTTTTTGATTATTTTGCGATATATTTT
>CAZCIV010000148.1:0-6738 GCA_964498595.1 uncultured Flavobacterium sp. | reverse complement strand
TTAAACACAAATAAAAATGGCAGTTTTATCTAAAATTAGACAACGTTCATTCTTCTTAATTATTATCATTGCTTTAGCATTATTCTCATTTGTTTTAGCAGATGTAATTCAAAGTGGAACTTTTAATTCTAGCACAAACAATGTTGGTTCTGTAAACGGAACAGATATTGAAGCTCAAGAATTTATGCAAAATGTTGCAATGATTGAAAAACAAGGACAAGGAACTTCATCAACTCAAGCAATGAATAGCGCTTGGGAACAGGAAGTAAGAAAAATTATCCTTACAAGTGAATTTGAGAAGTTAGGATTAAAAATTGGTGGCGAACAATTGATTAATGTTATTAAACAAAATCCAAATTTAGCTCAAAACCCTCAGTTCTTAAATGCTGCTGGACAATTCGATGAAAATAAATTCAAAGAATTTTTAAAAGGAATTAAAAATGCTCCAGATCAATCACAATGGTTAGAATGGAAAGAATTTGAAAAAAATATTGAGAGATTTGCTGTTGAGCAAATGTATAACACCATGATTAAATCTGGAGTTTATACTACTAAAGCAGAAGGTAAATTTCAATACAAAACCGAAAATGACAAAGCTGATTTTGAATATATCTCTGTAGCATTTTCAACTGTGAATGATGATCAAGCAAAAGTAACAGATGCTGAGATCATTGATTTTATGAAAAAATCACCAAAAAAATACAAATCTGACAATACAACAAGTATCGATTTTGTATTAGTTGAAAACAAACCATCAAAAGAAGATGAGCAAGCAATGTTGTCTTCTATTGGAGAAATAAGAGCTAAATTTGATTCTGTTGCTAATGTTGGTGAATTTGTTAATGCTAATTCTGACATTAAATTTGATTCAACTTACTTAGCCAAAAAAGATTTACCTTTAGATTACCAAGAACAATTATTTAATCTTCCTGTAAATGCTATATATGGACCATACGTTTTTAATGGACATCAATGTATATCAAGAATGATTAAAAGAAAATCAAATGCTAGTGTAAAAGCAAGTCATATTTTATTAGCTTACAAAGGAGCACCACAATCATCAGCTACAAGAACAAAAGAAGAAGCTCAAGCTTTAGCTAATGATTTATTAGCCCAAGCAAAAGCAAATCCAGGAAACTTCGCTATGTTAGCTATGACGAATTCTGATGACCCTGGATCTAAAAATAATGGTGGTGAGTATGATAACATTATGCCCGGCCAAATGGTACCAAAATTTAATGATTTTGTATTTAACAACCCTATCGGAACAATTGGAGTTGTTGAAACTGAATACGGATTTCATGTTATTAAAGTTTTAGACAAGTATGATGCTGTGCTTATGGGAACGGTTGCCCAAAAAATACAACCTTCTGAAGCAACAATAGATGCAATTTACACAAAAGCAAGCCAACTTGAAGCTGATGCAAATGAAAATAAAGATTTCGCTGCTGTAGCTAAAAAAGCTGGATTAGAACTAGTTCCTGCGACTAACTTAAAAGGTTTTGACGAATATATTCAAGGAATTGGCTCTCAAAGAGAAATCATAAGATGGTCATTCAATAAAGATACCGAAATAGGAGATGTTAGACGATTTGATGTTCCTCAAGGTTTTGTGATTGCAAAATTAAAAGACAGAAACGAAACAGGTTTATTACCAATTGATATTGCTAGACAATCTGTTGAACCTCTTATTAAAAATCAGAAAAAAGCTGAAATTATCAAGAAAAAAATGAATGGAAGCTCATTAGAAGCAGTTGCAAAATCTTCTGGTGCTTCAATACAAATTGCTACTAGTATTTCTCTGAAAGCACCTGTACTACCAAACATTGGTAATGAGCCTAAAGTAGTTGGAAAAGCATTTGGTTTAGCTTCTGGAAAAACTTCCGAAATTATCGAAGGTAATTCAGGCATGTTTATGGTAAGAGCTAAAACCGTAACTAAAGCTCCAGAAGTTACAAGTTACGCAACTTATATTACACAAGACAGAAGTCAAAATCAATCTTATGCAGTATCTAAAGCATACATTACATTAAAAGATAAAGCAGAAATTAAGGATTACAGAGCAAACTTCTAATAGTTTGCTTAAATAAAAAAAGGCTATCTTATATAGGATAGCCTTTTTTTATTTAATTTGTTTTATAACATAGGTGACAATTCCCCAAATTATAAATTCATTATGTGGTTCAATTTGAATAGGAGCATAATTTGGATTTTCCGGCATTAAAAAAACAGCTTCCTCTATTTTCTTAATTCGTTTTACGGTAAACTCACCATCGATAAAACAAACTGAAACTGCATTATTCCTTGGCTCTAAACTTCTATCGATAACTAAAATATCACCATCATCAATACCTGCTCCTATCATAGAATTCCCACTTGCTTTGGCATAAAAAGTTGCTTCTTTATTTTTAATTAATAAATGATCTAAACTTACTTTTGATTCTTCAAAATCAGCCGCTGGCGATGGAAATCCTGCTTTAATTTCACTCGAAATAAATGAAGTTTGAATCGGATTTTCAAAATCAGGAACGAAGAAAGTTATTTTGGGATTTACTTGCATTTTACTTCTAGTAATTCGTTAAAATTCGTTGTATATCGATTGGATAAATGATTCTGCTTCATTTTCCAAGTCCGTTTTAAATCTTGTGATGCCAATCTAAGTTTACGCTCACCTGTTTTCGATTGAACTGCATCCATAACTTCCATAAGTTTTTGGTATTTGGGATTCTCCTCATCAAAAAGTTTAAACTGACGTTGAGAAGAAGGCACAATCTCTGTGACAATAACACCTGCTTTTTTATAAGCCATTCCTTCTTGAAACAAATCTTTCAGCATAGAAATCGCCATTTGACTGATTGAAAAAGAGGTGTTAGATGGAAAAGGTAACGTTTGCATGCGATAAAAACTATAACGCTCCCCATTAGCTTTAAACTTATCTTTTCGCAAATACAAAATAACAGCATTACAACACGAGTTTTGCTTACGTAATTTCTCAGAACAAACGGAAGCAAAAGTTACAACTCGCTCTTTAAGTTCATTAAAGTCGGAAATATCTCTTTCGAAACTTCTCGTTACAGCGATATTTTTCTTTGCCTTAGGTTCTTCCATTTCTAAAACTGATTTCCCTTCCAATTCATATTTCAAACGCATCCCAACCACTCCCATTTCTTTTCGAATAAAGGCTTCATTATGCGGAAGTGTAAAGTCATAAGCCGTTTTGATGTTTTTAGCCTGCATTTTTTTGGTAAGACGAAAACCAATACCCCAAACATCTTCAATTTTAGTCCATTTTAAGGCTTTAACCCGTTTTTCTTCGGTATCGATAACATAGATTCCATTTGTACGTTCTGGAAACTTTTTAGCTATTTTATTAGCTATTTTTGAAAGTGCTTTTGTGGGTGCAAAACCAATTCCGATAGGGATACTTAACCATTTCAAAATTCTGTATTGGATTTCAGAACCATATGCATTAAAATTGGAAATTGTCATTCCTGAAAAATTCAAAAAAGCTTCATCGATGCTATACACTTCAACATTAGGCGTATAATTTTCTAAGATTTTCATCACTCTATGACTCAAATCGCCATACAAAGCATAATTAGAAGAAAAAACGCGAATATCATGCTGTTTTATCAAATCGCGAACTTGGAATTCAGGTGCTCCCATGGGAATTCCTAATGCTTTAGCTTCATTACTACGCGAAATGATACAACCATCATTGTTAGACAATACCACAACAGGCTTGCCATTTAACTGAGGTTGGAAAACACGTTCACACGAAACGTAAAAATTATTGCAATCAACTAAAGCATACATTTTGTAAAGTTACCGCAACTTTTACAAAAAGAAAATGAGTCAATTGTTAATGTTAATAAGTTATCGTTTTAAAGAAAAGTGAGCTTTAAAAATTTGCGTTGTAGTCCCATTCTGAGGTAAATATTCAACCGTAAACCAATAATCGGTAGAAGGCAGTTTTTCTCCATTGTAAATTCCATCCCAACCTGAACTAGCAGGCGACATTTGTTTCAAGAATTTACCATAACGATCAAAAATAGTAATCATCGCATCAGGTTGATGACGTAAATCCCAAATGTTCCAATTGTCATTAACTCCATCTGCATTAGGTGTGAAATAATTTGGATAATTAATGATATAAATTGGACCTATAATTGTTGGCGAACATTCACCCAAAATATCATAAATATTGACGTAATATTCTCCCGTAGGCAAATTAGTAAATACATTACTCGATTGATATTCGGTTATACTACCATCAGGATAAACCAATTGATAGAGATAATCTCCAAATAATCCACCGGTTAAATTCACTGTAATGAAAGTACTGTTTTCAAACGGAGTACTTACCGTAAAATCAGCTACAGCTGGACTCGATTGTATAATAGTCACCGTAGTTGTGTTGTAATTACAATTAGCTCCTACATCTGGTGTTAGTTTGATAAATTCAACCGTATAAACTCCTGCTTGTGAAGCAGTGTAAGTTGGACCAGTTCCCATTAAGACTCCATTCAAATACCAATTCACGGTAAAAAATGCAGGATTTAAACCAGAATCCATAGTAAAGGTTCGTAACACATCACCTGTCTGAGCATCCACACAGATAATTCCACCTTGAATCGGTTTATCTAAAAGAGGATGAACTGTGAATGTAAACGAAATTTCATCGCTACAATTTGGATTACCAATAGCGGAAGCGTACACATAATACGTATAAGTTCCGGGAATTGTAATGTTCAAATTCGTAATTAAATCAGCTACATTTCCACCTGATTGTGAATAATAACCAATATTGTAAGTTGTTGTTGGTAACGATTGTAATACATAATTTTCGCATTCTTCAATATCGAAAACCAATCCTAAAGCAGCTAAATTTGGCGTTTCGGAAACGATGATATCAAAACTATCTTCTTGTGTACAAATAGTTCTATCGCCATTCACTGCGTAAACATAGATAGTTGTTGTTGTATTTGGCGTATTGAAAATGGTTCCTGGTGGCACAGGATTTACTCCATTAGGACCATAAAAATATCCAATAGCATAATTAAACGGTGTTGGCGCTACATGTGTTAAGGCTGGTAATTGATAATTATCAAATTCACAAACTGGTGGAGCAGTATAATCAGGCAAATTGATTCCATTATAAGTAATCGTGAAAGGACGATTGATTTCGCAACCTGTTGTAGTATCAATGTTATACAAATAGAAAGTTTGCGTAGTATCAAACGTTTGAGAAGATGACACAACTGTTCCTCCTCCGCTTGGACCTCCCGGTGCTGTATAAATTGTTCCGTTTACTGGTGCTGGAATCGTGTAAGGATTACATTCTGTTCTACCAATAATATTATCTGCAGCAGGAAATGGATTAATACTTATAGTAAAAGAATCTTCATTGGAACATAATGTAGTTGACCCATCTGGATTATTAAATATTTGTTCATTGTAAACATAGTAAGTTCCAGGATTCAAATGAGTTCCAGATAAATCTATAATATCACCAGCAAATAATTGTTGCTGTCCAAATGCTGTGGGACCACCTGACAATGTGTAATAAGCTCCATGTGACAAAACAGGTAGAACAAATTCTCCACATCGAGGTCCATCAGGAATATCATCAACTAATGGCGTGGGATGAATAATAATATTGTAATTTAAATTGCTAGTACAATTAGGCAAAACAGATGTATTTGTAAAATAATAAACCACTTGGTTTGATGTTATAGGAATATTAGGATCTACCGAGACACCTGACCCATTAAGACCTGTAAAATAACCTCCAAATGTAACTGGAGGCAGAACAAATCCTTGTTGAGAACACGCATAAACCGTAGAAAATAAAGTAGTATCTACTAAATTAATCACAATATCATTTGACTCAATACAAGTTCCTAGCAAACCTTGACTTGTTGTGTGTGCTAAAGAATTAACGACATAGTAGGTTCCCGGGAAGTTGGGCCCGGCAACACTAATAACATTTCCTGCATTCAAAGCTATCCCTCCTCCATTTGGATCTGTGTTATAATTTCCATTAGTTAATGGTGGCAAAACATAAGAATCACATGTTATAACATCTGCAGGATCATCTACCAACGGCACTGGATGTATAAAGAAAATAAATTGCTCATCCCTACAAAACACACCATTTACCTCTGCATAATAATATAAAGTTTCTGTAATAGTTACTGTTGTTGTATTCAAATATTCTGTTCCTGCTGGAACAATAACACCGGTACCTGTTGTACCACCTGGCTGTGTATAAAAATTACCGATACCTTGTGGCGGAAAAGGAACAACAAATCTACCACAATGATCCAATCGCGGCGTATACTCATCAATTAAAGTCAGATTAAAACTTTCTTCATTTGTACAGCCATTTGCATCTGGGCCTGCAAAAATGTAATACGTTCCACCATCAACTAAAATATCTCCGATATTAAATTGCACTTGACCAGGAGTTGTTGGACCACCTGGTAAAAGATAATAGGTCCCATTCACAATCGTTGGCAAAGTAAATTGACTACATTCAATTGGATCTGGAATATCATCAACTACAGGAAGCGGATTAATTGTAATAACAACAGAAGTAACATCAAAACAATTTGGATTTGAATTATCTTGAATTCGGATTCCAACGGTAACTGTAGTAATACCATTTGGAATTGAAATCGAAATTATAGGATTAGTTCCTGAAGCAGCATCGCCTAAAGAATTATGATAAGTTAC
>CAZCIV010000147.1:0-6749 GCA_964498595.1 uncultured Flavobacterium sp. | reverse complement strand
AAGGAGAAGTGGTAGGCAATCCAGAAGTGGAAGTTTACAAATTAGCTAAAATCGAAGAAGGTACAGAAGGTTCCTTAACATTTCTTGCTAATCCTAAGTACATCAATCATATTTATTCTACTCAAGCATCGGTAACAATTGTTAATAGTACTTTTGAGCCCGAACAAGAAATAGCAACAACATTAATAAAAGTAGAAGATGCCTACAAAGCTTTCTCTCAGTTATTAGAATATTATAACCAAGTAAAATTGATGAAATCTGGAATTGAACAACCATCTGTTATTTCGGAAGATGTCACTTATGGATCTGATTTATATTTGGGCAGTTTTTGTTACATTGGTAAAAATGTAAAAATTGGAAACAATGTGAAAATCTATCCTAATAGTTTTGTTGGTGATAACGTTACTATAGGAGATAATTGTGTATTTTTTGCAGGCGTAAGAATTTATTCTGAAACTGTAATTGGTAATAATTGTACTATTCATTCTGGGACAATTATAGGTTCTGACGGATTTGGATTTGCTCCTCAAGAAGATGGTACTTATAAAAAAGTTCCTCAAATTGGCAATGTAATCATTGAAGATAATGTTGAAATTGGTGCTTGTTCTACTATCGACAGAGCAACTCTTGGTTCAACAATCATTAGAAAAGGAGTAAAATTAGATAATCACATTCAGGTTGCCCATAACGTTGAAATAGGAGAAAATACTGTTATTGCTTCACAAACTGGAATAGCGGGTTCTACTAAAATTGGAAAAAATTGTATGATTGGTGGTCAGGTGGGAATTGTAGGACATATTACCATTGGAAATAATGTGAAAATACAAGCACAATCTGGCATAGGAAAAAGTTTAGCTGACGGAGAAGTAGTTCAAGGTACACCAGCATTTAACTATGGTGATTTTGCGAAATCATTTGTTCATTTCAAAAACTTACCTAAAATTGTTGCGGATATCGAAAATTTAAAAAAACAATAATTCAAAAATAAATTTATAACCATGGTTAAACAAAAAACCATCGCTAACGAAATTTCTTTACAAGGGGTTGGCCTTCATACAGGGCAAGAAGTTACAATGACTTTTAAACCAGCTCCTGTTAATAATGGATACACATTTGTTAGAGTTGATTTAGAGGGACAGCCCATTATTGAAGCTGATGCTAATTATGTAGTGAATACACAACGTGGCACTAATTTGGAAAAGAGAGGTGTCATGATTCAAACACCCGAACATGTTTTGGCGGCTGTTGTAGGTTGTGATTTAGATAATATAATTATTGAATTAAATGCTTCTGAGCTTCCTATAATGGATGGTTCTTCAAAATATTTTGTAGAAGCTATTGAAAAAGCAGGCGTAGTTGAACAAGAAGCTGAACGAAAAATTTATGTAGTTAAAGAAGTTATTTCTTACTTAGATGAAGCTACAGGAAGCGAAATTACAGTTATTCCCTCTGAAGAATATTGTGTAACTGCAATGGTAGATTTTGGTACCAAAGTTTTAGGGACTCAAAATGCAACAATGAAAGGAATTAAAGATTTTAAATCGGAAGTTGCTGATTGTAGAACATTTAGTTTTTTACACGAGTTAGAAGCTTTGTTGAATAATGGTTTGATCAAAGGAGGAGATTTGAATAATGCTATTGTTTATGTAGATAAAGAAATATCTTCTGAAACAATGGAAAATTTAAAAAAAGCTTTTAATAAAGATTCAATTTCGGTTAAACCTAACGGAATTCTTGACAACTTAACCCTACACTTTCCTAATGAAGCGGCTCGTCATAAGTTATTAGATGTAGTAGGAGATTTATCCTTAATTGGAACTCGAATTCAGGGTAAGGTTATCGCAAATAAACCAGGTCATTATGTAAACACACAGTTTGCCAAAAAAATGGCAAAAATTATAAAGTTAGAAGAGCGTAATAGTGTTCCACAATATGATATAAATAAAGAACCTGTTCTTGATATTCATGGAATTATGAATTTATTACCTCATCGTCCACCATTTTTACTAGTCGACAAGATTTTAGAGTTAACCGATACACATGTAGTGGGATTGAAAAATGTAACAATGAATGAAGATTTCTTCGTTGGACATTTTCCAGGTGCACCAGTAATGCCAGGAGTTTTACAAATAGAAGCTATGGCACAAACTGGTGGAATCTTAATTTTAAGTACCGTTCCAGATCCAGAAAATTACTTAACATATTTTATGAAAATTGATAATGTTAAGTTCAAAAATAAAGTATTACCAGGTGATACCTTGTTCTTTAAGTGTGATTTGATCTCGCCTATTAGAAGAGGAATTTGTCACATGCAAGCGTATGCGTATGCTAATGGTAAATTAGTTTCAGAAGCCGAATTAATGGCACAAATTGTTAAAGTAAAATAAAAAAATATATGAATCAACCATTAGCTTATGTGCACCCAGGTGCTAAAATAGCAAGAAACGTAGTAATTGATCCTTTTACTACCATTCATAACAATGTTGAAATAGGTGAAGGAACTTGGATTGGTTCAAATGTTACCATTATGGAAGGTGCGCGCATTGGTAAGAATTGTAATATTTTTCCAGGAGCTGTTATTTCTGCTGTTCCACAAGATTTAAAATTTGGTGGAGAAGATTCTCTAGCTGTGATTGGTGATAACACTACTGTTAGAGAATGTGTAACAATTAATAGAGGAACTGTAGCTTCAGGTCAAACGGTTATAGGTAAAAATTGCCTCATTATGGCAACAGCTCACATTGCACACGATTGTCATATTGGTGATAATGCCATTATTGTAAATGGTGTTGCTTTAGCTGGACACGTTACGGTCGGAAATTTTGCAATTATTGGAGGTTTAGCAGCAGTACACCAATTTATTTCAATTGGAGACCATGCTATGATTTCTGGTGGTTCATTAGTACGAAAAGATGTGCCTCCTTATACAAAAGCAGCAAAAGAACCGCTGTCTTATGTAGGAATTAATTCTGTTGGTTTAAGAAGAAGAGGTTTTACAACTGAAAAAATTAGAGAAATTCAAGATATTTACAGAATTTTATATCAAAAAAATTACAATACATCTCAAGCAGTGAGTATAATTGAAGCCGAAATGGAAGCAACTCCTGAAAGAGACGAGATATTAGATTTTATTAAAAATTCTTCTCGTGGTATTATGAAAGGATATACCAGTTCAATTTAAAATTAAAATAGAAATAAACATAAATAATTACAATGGCAACAACTGCAGATATTAGAAACGGATTATGTATTAAGTACAACAATGATATTTATAAAATCATTGAGTTTTTACACGTTAAACCAGGTAAAGGTCCTGCTTTCGTAAGAACTAAATTAAAATCATTAACAAATGGTAAAGTATTAGATAATACGTTTTCAGCTGGTCATAAAATTGAAGAAGTTCGTGTTGAAACTCATACATTCCAGTATTTATATGCGGAAGGAAATGATTTTCATTTTATGAACAATGAAACATTTGAACAAATTACATTAAATAAAAATGTATTAGATGCTCCAGATTTATTAAAAGAAGGAACTAACGTAATGATTCAAATTAACGCTGAAACTGAAGCTCCATTATCAGTTGATATGCCAGCTTCTATCGTTTTAGAAGTAACATATGCTGAGCCTGGTGTAAAAGGAAACACAGCAACTAATGCTACTAAACCAGCTACTGTTGAAACAGGAGCTACTGTAAACGTTCCGTTGTTTATCAATGAAGGTGATAAAATCAAAATTGATACAGCAACTGGAAACTATATGGAAAGAGTAAAAGAATAATTTTTAGTAAAAAGAGAAGAGTAATTAGTAAATAGTCAAAAAACTAATTACTCTTTTATATTTTGCTAAACACTAATTACTAGTAACTAATCACTTTTCAATGAAATTTCCAAAAGTTTATCCTCTTAAAGATATTGCCCAAATTATCAATTGTAATTTTGTGGGCGATGCTAATTTTCCTGTTCAAGGTATGAATGAAATTCATGTTGTTGAATCAGGAGATATTGTATTTGTTGATCATCCTAAATATTATGATAAAGCTCTTCAATCAGCAGCTACTATTGTATTGATTAATAAAGAAGTAGATTGTCCAGAAGGTAAAGCTTTGTTGATTTCAGATGATCCTTTTAGAGATTTCAATAAACTAACGAATCATTTTAGACCTTTCCAAGCTTCAAATACTGCGATTTCAGATTCAGCTATAATTGGAGAAGGAACGGTAATTCAACCCAATTGTTTCATTGGACATAATGTTCAAATAGGTAAAAATTGTTTGATTCATCCAAATGTAACGATTTATAATAACACTGTAATAGGTGATAATGTAATGATTCATGCTGGTACCATTTTAGGAGCTGATGCATTTTATTACAAAAAGCGTCCAGAAGGATTTGATCAATTATTGTCTGGTGGAAGAGTAGTTATTGAAGATAATGTTGGAATAGGCGCATTATGTACTATCGATAAAGGGGTTACTGGAGATACCACTATTGGAGCTGGAACAAAAATTGATAACCAGGTTCATGTGGGACACGATACAGTAATTGGAAAAAAATGTTTAATTGCATCTCAAACTGGAATTGCAGGTTGTGTGGTTATCGAAGATGAAGTTACTCTTTGGGGACAAGTTGGAACTACAAGTGGAATTACTATAGGTTCAAAAGCAATTGTAATGGGACAAACTGGAGTTACCAAATCCATTGAAGGCGGAAAAACGTATTTTGGAACACCAATTGAAGAATCTCGTGAGAAATTAAAGCAATTAGCAAATGTGAAACGTATTCCAGAAATTATTGAAAAGTTAAAAAATAATGACAAATAGAGAAAAAATCGAATTTTTGTATAAAAAGGATGGTATGCGAGATGACGCTTTTTTAAGTGAATTATTGCATGATGATTTTATTCTAGAATGGGATAGTTCGCAAGGTAATGTACAAATGTCAAAATTAGATATAGTTAATTTAGCAAAAGAGTTAAAACAAAATTATGTAGATTCTTTTATGGAAATTTCAAACTTTATCGAAGATCAAAATCAATTTGTTGTTAAATATAATCATAAAGTTACCACAATTGAAAACCCAAAAGAATTCATTCTTATTGCTAAAATTGTTGTTATTTGGGAATTTGATGGCAATAAAATTGTAAAAGGATACCAAATTAGCAAACCTAACTAAAAAAATACCATTAAAATTTCGTGATTAATTGGTAAAAAACTTACTTTTGCATCACAAATTTAAACACAATTTAATTCATATATCATGAGCGTTTTAGTAAATAAAAATTCAAAAATAATTGTTCAAGGATTTACAGGTAGCGAAGGAACTTTCCACGCTTCACAAATGATTGAATACGGAACAAATGTTGTAGGTGGTGTAACTCCAGGAAAAGGGGGAACTATGCATTTAGACCGTCCTGTTTTCAACACAGTTAAAGATGCTGTTGAAAAAGCTGGAGCTGATACTTCAATTATATTTGTACCGCCTGCATTTGCTGCGGATGCAATTATGGAAGCTGCTGAAGCGGGAATCAAAGTTATCATTTGTATTACAGAAGGTATTCCAGTTGCTGATATGATTAAAGCGTATGATTATATTAAAGGAAAAGATTGCCGTTTAGTAGGTCCTAACTGTCCAGGTGTTATTACTCCAGAAGAAGCTAAAGTAGGAATTATGCCTGGTTTTGTTTTCAAAAAAGGAACAGTTGGTATCGTATCTAAATCAGGTACTTTAACATATGAAGCTGCTGACCAGGTTGTAAAACAAGGTTTAGGAATTACTACTGCTATTGGAATTGGTGGCGATCCAATTATTGGAACAACTACTAAAGAAGCGGTTGAACTATTAATGAATGACCCAGAAACTGAAATTATCATCATGATTGGTGAAATCGGTGGTCAATTAGAAGCAGATGCTGCTCGTTGGATTAAAGCTGATGGTAACCGTAAACCAGTTGTTGGATTCATCGCTGGAGAAACGGCTCCAAAAGGAAGAACAATGGGTCACGCAGGTGCAATCGTAGGTGGTGCTGATGATACAGCAGAAGCTAAAAAACGTATCATGAGAGAAAACGGAATTCATGTTGTAGATTCTCCAGCTGAAATTGGTAAAAAAGTAAAAGAAGTTTTAGGATAAGATATTAATTATTTTAAAAAAAATACCTGACTAAATTTAGTCAGGTATTTTTTTTAAAATAATATTAATCAAATTTATATCTAATTCCTAATGCAATATCTGGTCCAAAACCATCTCTGAAATCAGAATAATCTCCACCAAAATAAATTTCTGGTCTGAAATCTAACGAAAGTTGAATAGGAGCTTCACTAAAATTATATTCGATGCCTATGTCACCTGCAGCTAATATAAAACTACCATTATCTTTTACTCCAGAGTTATTGTAATTCCAACTACCTATACCTGCACCCGCACCAGCATACCAATTAAAACCTCCATCAATATTCCATACCCATTGATAAAGTCCCACTAATTTAAAAGCATCAACATCTTTACTGTTTCTCCATCCTAAATCAAATTCTAAACGATTATTAGAGCCAATACCTCTTTGATAAGAAATTTCGCCTCCAAACCCATCATTATCACCTAAACGTAATCCTAACGCATTTTTTGAAATATCCTGCGCTTGGGTGCTAAATGCTAATCCTAATAGCATAAAAGCAGATAAAATAACTTTTTTCATAATAATAAAATTTTTACAAATATAGCTAGATTTTTACAAATTCTATGCCATCTTTA
>CAZCIV010000146.1:0-6752 GCA_964498595.1 uncultured Flavobacterium sp. | reverse complement strand
TGATGTTAAGCGTGAGTTCGGGAAAGACGACTGTTTTTTGGTGAAGCATGGCGCAAGGTATTTAAAATCTTTAATAATGATGGCTTGCGCAACTGTTCAACATTCATACTTTATGCGGTGCATCAAAGTGACCTGCACCCCGGTGTACGACCACGTGAAACGGGTGGAGAGTTTTGGGATATTGAAGGGAATAATTGTGTGAAAACTTTTTCAAATTTTCAATTTCACACAAAAAGTGTGTGAAAATAAATTTGGAGGTGTGGTTTCACACGGGAGGGTTTTAATTGAATATTAAAAACAAATTGCAATATTTGCTTTTCAGTTATAAAAAGTTCAATTGGAAATTCTAGCCGTATATTGAGGCCCCCTTAAAACATACAAACCTAAATGAAATTTGGTAACGCCACTTTTACCCAGAATATCACGGGTAAATTTTACTGTTTTTCGAATAGTCAATAGTCATTTAGAATTCATAACGAACTCTTACTTAAATGATATTTCAGGTGTAATTTCCCCCTGAGGCTCTTCCGCCAGGAACAATGTTAGTTCATTTTTATTATTAAAGCCACTTATCTTATGCTTGAAATCTGCGGCTATCCTTGGATTTTCGATTTCTAATTTTCGAGCTTGGCTGACTTTGAGAAATTCGTCTTCCCGATCAATTCCAAGGAACCTGCGATTTGCAAGGTTGGCAGCAATACCCGTTGTCGAACTTCCGGTAAATGGGTCTAGAATCCACGCGTTAGGTTGAGTTGAAGCCAGAATAATTCTTGTTAGGACCGATAATGGCTTTTGAGTTGGATGCTTTCCATTTTTCTTCTCCCATGGAGCAATTGCGGGTAATCTCCATACATCCTTCATCTGTTTATACCCATTTAGCTGTTTCATCAACTCATAATTAAAATAGTGAGGGATTTTCTCATTTTTTCTCGCCCAGATTATTTGCTCCGTTGAGTGTGTAAAAAATCGGCACGAAAAATTAGGTGGTGGGTTATTCTTTTCCCATGTCACAACATTCAAGATTTTAAAATCGAGCTCGATGAGTAATTGCCCTATCGAAAAAATATTATGCATTGTACCACTTATCCAGATAGTTGCATTCTCTTTCATGTTGTCACGAACCTTGGACAACCACGCCCGGTTAAAGTCGTTTATATAGTCAAACCCGTGTGACCTATCCCAATTCCCTTTATTTACACTAACAATCTTACCGCTTTGAATAGATAAACCGCCATTGGATAGAAAATATGGTGGATCCGCAAATACCATATCAAATTTATGTTTTAGTTGAGGCAGCAACTCAATAGCATCGCCCTTTAGTAAATGAAAATTCTGGTCACTAGAGGTAAAAAACGGTGTCAACATAAGAAATTTGGCTATAAAAAATCAGATTATTCGACTTCCAAGTTATCTAATTATCCCCTTTCTAAGGTACAGAAAATCTATAAAAATCCGCTACTATTTGTATGTAGACTTTTTGTGTACAAAAACCCATCTTTGATTTCACCATGAAAAAAGAAATTCTGATACAATTTGGCGTTCGCGTTCGCGAATTGAGATCCAATGCAGGCCTCTCACAAGAAAAGCTAGCGGAAATGACAGGGTTTCACAGAACATATATCGGAATGATTGAAAGAGGAGAAAGGAACTTATCACTTTCTAACATCGCAGAATTTGCGAAAGCTTTCAATATGTCAATTTCTGAACTATTAAATTTTTAGTATGAGATTACCCAATAAAGTTGGCGGGGGTGCCAGAACAAACGTCAATGGATTAGAGTTCGAAGGACGAACCGATTTGCTACATGCGCTAAAAGACCATCCTGATTTTGACGTAGATGGTAACATGATAAAAAAACATGGAAAACTAGCCGCCCATTATTTTGAGAAACATGGATTGTATAAAAATTTTTTAGAGGTTGAAGGAATCGATTATAAAAAGATACTATCAAAAAAACTATTGCCGGATGGTGCAATCCTAGTAGGCAAGACAATGTATATAATCGAAAAAAAGTTTCAATCTGGTTCTGGATCAGTCGACGAAAAATTACAGACATGTGATTTTAAAAAGAAACAATACACTAAGCTTTTTGCTCCACTTGGCATTAAAGTCGAATACTATTATGTCCTTAATGATTGGTTTGACAATCCTTGCAACAAAGATGTTTTTGACTACATAATCAGCGTTGGATGTAAATATTTTATTGAAAAACTGCCACTGCACGAAATTGGACTTGAAGATGCCGACATTCAAAATAAACCTTAACCTTAAGGGCGAAACTCGAAAAGAAATTAGAGATTTTTTAGTTCATGAGTTTTTAAAAGAACTGCCAGGCACAGGAACTGGTGTAGACACATCTGTGTATTACTATTACGTCGATGAAATTTTCGATGGCCGAAAAATCTATTTAAAAAGACCTGCGCGTCTAAATAAAGGTATGGATTTCGAAGTCAACGTAGAGGATACCAACTTCGGAATAAAGAAAAAGACAACCCTCCCGAGTCATTCTTCTATCTTGAAGGACCTAGATGAAAAGAATAAAGAAAATTCACAAGAGTACTTAAAAGTCAAAAACATAATTGAGAGACTTTACAATTGTGAAAGCGTAAATGACAAAGAGATAAGATCATTGGAGTTCGCTTCAGGCCACCCGATCGAATTGACTTTGAAATGCATTAAATGGCTTTTTATTGAGCAGGATGTAACGTATTGGAATTGGAGTGGACGAGCTATGTTGTTTTCAAAATTGTAAATTATGAGTGAAAAGAGTTCAGGTAAAAAGCAAGAATTACTCTCCAATGAATTTTTAAGTAGGTTTCTAAACTACAGTGGGGCGATTATAATATTAATAGTAGTATTTAGTTTTCTAATTCCAGCAATATATAAATCCTCTATTCCGACCAATACAAGCATTGACACAATTTATCATGTTAAAGAAGTAAAATTTAAATATACCACGGATTTAAAGAGCGATACAGCCAAAACCATAACAGTTGTAGAGCTCCTAGATGAGATTAAGAATTCTAACGATTCATTAAATAAGAAGATTCTGAATCTAAATAAAATAAAGGCTGAAATAGAATTAACCAACAATGCCAATAAGGAGGATTTACGATTTTACTTAACTATTTTAGGAGCTATTTTCGCGATCGTAGGTTTTTTTGGTTTCAAATCAATTCATGACACCCGCCAAGCAGCGATAGAAAAAGCTGTCATTGATGCAAAAAATGAGGCTACAGCTGTTGCAAAAAAAGAGGTTGGGAATAAATTAGAAGCACTGCAGGAAATTACCCGAATGACAATAGAACAAGCTAGAAGTGAAACAAAATTACAACTACAGTCTGATTTTTATGGTCAAAAAATGGAATTGGAAGCATTAAAAGGTGATTTAAAAGAAGCGACTAATAGACTAAACAAAGTTGACAGTATTGACTCCCAGTTAGAGGATATTAAAATACGAATTCAAGAGCTCGAACACTCTCTTGTTAATCGTAATGATACTGAATAGAAATAAAGCTGGATAATACCACAATTGTAAAAATGGAATATACCGAAATAGAATACCAAACGGTTTCACAGATAACTAAGGGTAAAATGGGGTTTTCTAAAGTTCCTTTATCTGACCTCCAAGACGTTGTACGTTTTACCGCCAGAATAGAAGATGAGAGTGACCCCTTGACCTCCCAAAATGAAAAAGATTTGATAAAGAGCGAAAACACGAGATTCTATCAACGAATTATAAGTGATGAACGGACGTATAACATCCAACAATTTATAATTGGCGAAGCCATCAAAGAGTATCGATTTAAGAATAATCTATCAAAATCCACGTCACTTGGTCTATTTCCAACATCAACTTTGATTGCTGTAAATTCATTTGAAGCAGACAGTCTTGAAAAATATGAAAGTGAGTATTACAATCTTGAAAAGCAAGAGGGGAATCAAATCACCCTTTGTTATGTAAAAGAAAATAAAATCTTCCTTCCAAAAAATAATAAAACTGCGTTAATAGTCGATGGTCAACATAGAATTGCTGCGCTAAAAGAACTATACTTAAAATCCAATGAAGATTTAAAATTTGGAAAGAAAAAGGTCATCGATTTAGTTGACTATGATTTTATACCGTTTCTAAAAGAACGGATTAAGAATTTTGAATTTCTATGTACATTTTTATTTGATTTCAATCTATATGAACAAGGTGAAATATTTGCATCGGTAAACTTTAATCAAAAACCAGTAAATAGATCCTTATATTATGACATATTTGGTTCTTCACCAAATACAGACGAAAATGAGCTTAAATTTGCTCATGAATTAGTTTCGCATTTGAATTATAATTCAAATTCAGTATTAAAAGGCTTAATAGATATGCTTGGAAACGGAAAGGGCATTGTCTCACAAGCCGCTATGATTGAAAATCTCGTTAAACTTTTTGGAAGAAATAAGGCTTGGAATCTTCTTTACATGGATTACCGAAATAAAGGCCCTAAGCACTTAACAATTTACACGTTTCTAAGACTATACTTTGCGGAACTGAAAAAAACATTTTCAAATTATTGGCCGGCTGAAGGTGTAACAGAAAGGAAAGAATATAATAGTATTCTAATAAAAACGACTGGGATGGGCGCATTTATTAAACTCATAAATGACATCTACCCTGTAGTAAATCCTCATAGTTCCAAAACTCCTGAGGAAATGGAAGATAAATTACGGGAGATTTTTTCTCAAATCGAAAAGAAACAAGATTTTTACTTTGACAATAATAGTTCATTTATCAAAGGCGCCGGACAAGGCTTACAGTCTAAATTATATAAGAGGTTAGCTCATGACCTTGGGTATAGAGATTCCCCAGATTAAATTGCAATTGACTGCCTTGCTAGTTGATAATTTGTAATTAATAATTCTGTAAGCTCTCCTCTTTTATCCGCCTTGGCATTTATCATTCTTTTGGCTTGTACTCGCTGAATATTGAAATCTTGGTAGATATCATCAAAAAAGGTATTATTTGCGTCATTCCCTTTGACATCCGAATTACTTAGCATCCAATAACATCCTAATTCGTCTAAGCTTTGACAAAAGTTTCTTAAGCGAATTTGTTCATTGTCGTCAAAATCATCATTTGCATAAGAGTTAAAGTTCGAGGTGGAACTTAATGGCTTGTAGGGCGGGTCAAAATAAAAAAAAGTATCGTCTCCTACATGATTTAAAGTTTCCTGATAATCTCCATTGAGAATTTCAACTTTTTGAAGTACCGCGCTAACAGCTTTAATATTTAATTCATCCAATATTTTAGGTTTTGTGTAACTACCTAAAGGAACATTGAATTTATTACTTTTATTTACGCGATATAATCCATTAAAGCATGTTCGATTTAAGAAAATAAACAATGCAGCCTGCTCTATTAAACTAGCGGTTCTTGAATTATATAAATCTCTTTTGTGCGAATAGTATTGCTTTTTCTCATCGCCAATTGCTTCTACATTATAATATTCTTGTTGAATTTCTCTAAGGACAACAATAAGCTTATCAGGACTCTCCTTAATTACTTTATAAGTATTTATCAAATCTGAATTAATATCATTGATCACCGCCTTCTCTATGTTTGGAAAAGTTTCCATCATCCAAAATAAGACCGCTCCACTTCCAATAAATGGCTCTATGAATGTTATTCTTCTATTTGAAAAATCAGTTGGTAACGCAGCCTTAATTGAACTTATCAATTGGGTCTTTCCTCCCGCCCATTTTAAAAATGGTTTTGCAATTTGCTGATGCATTTCAGAAATAAATATTTCGCCAAAAATACCCATTTAAAACCGAGAATGCTAACTAAATTCACCTGTTTGGAAACTACATGATAGTAAGTAAACTAGTCGTCCATCATTTAAATGTATGATACCGATGCGGCTAGAATAAAAACGAATCCTAGAATGATTGATAAAAAACCCTCCCGCAATCTTCCTGAATAAATCTTTTTGTGTGAAATCAACTCCAAAATTTCATTTTCACACACTTTTTGTGGTAAAATTTTTGAAAGCGTTCAATTTCACACAAAATCCACGGTCATGAAAACAGATTCGGTTGCTCAGCTTTTGGGGATGACCCAGCGTGAAATGGCGCAAATCCTGGGTGTTCATCCCAGCCAATATTCTATGTTTGAATCAGGAAAGCGATCGCTTCCGGTGGCGGCCATACAATTGCTGGCAGAGATGATGCGCTATGTCAGGCAGCCTGCTTTGGAACAAAAGGGTGAAAGCTACGGTGACTCAAACCCGCATCTCCATAAGGAACTGGAGCGGCTGATGCGTGAAAATGAATACCAGCGGTTGGCCTTGCAAAAGAAATATGAAAAAGAAAAACGCCAAGCTGAATCCCTAAGGAATCGAGAGTTAGTAAATCAATTTTTGCGCACGCACTCTGGAAATATCCGCACGTTTGCAAAAGCTCAGGCCAGTGAAAATTCGAATGTTGCATTACTTGACGCCAAATTAGCGAGGCTTGAAATGAAATTGGAAACGCTGGAATTGGAGCATTTGGTTTTGAGTTCCAAATTGCGCAAAGCACAAGAGTTTGTTCAAAAAAATTCCCCACAACGTTAAACAGTCAATATCTTTTTAGTTAATTATTTATTAAATCATCATTTCTTTAGTTAATTCGGCAAACAGTTTGAAATCAGCAGGTTATTGTTTAACCTCTTAACTTTTTTATTATGAACTATTCAGTACAGAACCTGACTCAGGTTGCCGATTGTGACG
>CAZCIV010000145.1:0-6757 GCA_964498595.1 uncultured Flavobacterium sp. | reverse complement strand
AAAAAGTTTCCAAGTTTTTATCTATTTCGTTTTAGATAAAATCAATCACAAAAAAGTATGAATCCTAATTAACTATAATTAAAGTCAAAGTACATATCACTGAAAACAGTGATATTATTAAAATAACAATTTTTGATGAAAAAAATGATTTTTATCATGTATACATTTGTATCGCTAACCAAAAATATTTAATCATGAAAAAAATTATTTTAAGTGCTTTTGCACTTGTTGCTTCTGCAACTTTATTCGCACAAGCAAATTCTGATGTAACCACTCAAGTAGGAAATCTTAATTTAGCTACAGTAAATCAAGTGGGCCTTTTAAATGACAATGTACTAGATCAATACGGAGATGAAAACACAGCCGCTGTTGGTCAAAATGGAGCTTTAAATTCTAATTATACGCTTCAGTGGGGAAATAAAAACGACGCTATTATTTCTCAAGTGGGGATCATGAACAGCAATCAATCATACTCAATTGGAAATAGAAATTCTGTAAATGTAGATCAATTTGGCTGGTTTAATGAAAGTTTAATCCTTCAACAAGGTAACAGAAATTCTGCAGAAGTAGACCAAGTAGGTTTGGCAAATTCTAGTGAACAATACCAAACTGGAAATAGAAACTCTGCTTCTACCAACCAATGGGGAACTGCAAACTACAATATGCAAGACCAATGGGGAAATAGAAACAAAGCAGTGACATTACAAGTTGGATTATCTAACTCTGCCGAACAATGGCAATACGGAGATGACAATAACGCTAGAAGCAAACAAACAGGAACCAACAACATGTCTCAACAACAACAAATGGGCAATGATAACGTTGCAAGAGTAGTACAAGATGGTTCAAATAATTACGCTGGACAAGGGCAATACGGTAATGCTAATTTTGCTAGATCAAAACAAGTAGGTGATGGAAACTATAGTTTACAGCTACAATATGGAGACAATAATGAAGCTAGAGTAAGACAAACTGGGGATGACAATATGGCATTACAAACTCAGCTTGGTTTTGGAAATTATGCAAAAGATATCCAAACTGGTAATGATAATCTTTCTGTAGTAAATCAAACAGGTGGATTCCACTATCATCTTGGAACACAAATTGGTAATTCTAATGCTATGTTTATTAATCAATCAAACTAAATTTAGCACATGAATAATTGAATATGAGAGACTAAAGTCTCTCATATTTTATTTAAAATAGATTTTTATATTATATTTTTTGTTATATTTACATTAAACAAAAACACAAACCATGAAAATTATAACTTTAGCTTTCATCTTAATATTTGCATTATCTGTTCCCGCTCAAAATCTAAATTTTGACAATATGGATAGTGCTAAACTACTTTCATTATTACAATCTGAAAATTTAGACAGCAAAAACACTATTAGTGAACCTAATATTGTGAGTAAAATCTTACAAATTGGTGATAAAAACATTGTAGATGTAACTTTATACCCTGATAACAAATTAAATTCTACGCAAATTGGAGACTATAACACTTTAATTTATCAAGAATTTTACCCACAAAAAAATAATTTCGAGCTAAACGTTACCACTCAAGGTAACGGGAACTACTTAGATATTCTAGGAAGAAACAGTATTTCTGATGGTATGATCATTAAAACCTTTGGAAATAATAAAATGATTTTCATAAGAAACTTCTAAAAATTAAACTTATGAAAAGGTTAATTTTATTTTACATATTCATAAATATGATTTTATTTCAAAAAATATCTGCTCAAGAAAATATAGAAGCAAAAATAAATCATGAAGAAATAAATAATTTCATCAAAATAGAAAATGTAGCCATCAATAATTCTGAACTCCATAAAGAGTTAGAATATTTATTTATTGGTATTAGAAAAAATAAACAAGGGAATATTTCATCTAACAAACAAAGCGGAAAATTCTCTATCTCCCCTAAAAGCACAAAAAAACTATCTGAAACAACCATCAATATTGATCCCAGTGATGAACTGAAATGCTATCTTTACCTAAAAGATGAAAACAGCAAAGCTTTAATTAGCAAAGACAGCCTTATGTTTAATGTAAAAAAAAAACTTTAGAACTCGATAGCAGCGACCCGAAAATATTTTTACAAAATCTTACAATCGACGAAACTAAAACAAGAGCGGGAAAAGATTTTTATGATAATTTCTACATAAAAATCAATCAAATGAATAAAAAATACAATAAGACAATCTCCATTGTAGAGCTGCCTACTTTTGCAAGAAATACCCAAATTCAAATTTTTGTAGAAGATAGATTAATCAATCAATTTATTGTAAATCCATCTGAAGAGTTTTTAGAGAATCAAGTAAATTTTACAATCAATATACTTGATGAGCTTTTTGCCAATGACCAAAATTTTAAAAAAGAATTTTCCTACTAAAAATTAAACAAAATGAAAAAAATTATCGCCTTATGTTTTCTTTTAGCATTTGCCGAAAATAATGCTCAACAGTTTGTCTATAAACCTTTAAACCCAAATTTCGGAGGAGAAACATTTAATTATCAAATGTTACTAAGTTCTGCTAATGCTCAAAATCAGTTTGATAATAATGATAACGCTTTACGTGATTTTAATATCAATAGTTTAGATAATTTTACAGAGTCTCTTAACCGTCAATTATTAAGCCAATTATCTCAAAAAATTTTCCAAGAACAATTTGGCACAGGAGATTTAAAACCTGGCGTTTACAATTTCGGTTCACTTTATATTGAGATTACCAATGGTTCTGGTGGTCTGTACATTAATATTCTAAATACAACCACTGGTGAACAATCACAAATCTTTATACCTCAATAATATGAAATGGACACATCAATTTTTATTTTTATTTGCCACAGCTTTTATTACAAGTTGTGCCACTTTACTTAAAATACCCGATGGTAAATCTGATCCAAAGCTAGGAGAAAAAACTAATCTGCAATTTCCAATTAAAAAATTACCACCTCCAAAAGAAAAAATTGTGGTAGGAGTTTATAAATTCAGAGACCAAACTGGCCAATACAAACCTACAGAAAACGGCAGCAGTTTTAGTACAGCAATTCCGCAGGGAATAACTTCTATTCTTATAAAAGTTCTAGAAGACAGTAATTGGTTTATCCCTATAGAAAGAGAAAATGTAGCCAATTTATTAAACGAAAGACAAATCATAAGAACTACAAAACAAGAGTATAGCCAAAATAATAAAAACAATAGCAACCAACAGTTGCCTCCATTACTCTTTGCGGGTGTTTTGTTAGAGGGCGGTGTAATTTCTTATGACACCAATGTTTTAACTGGAGGATTAGGCGCTAGATACTTTGGGATAGGCGCCTCTACCCAATACAGACAAGATAGAATATCTGTTTACCTAAGAGCGGTTTCTACCATGAATGGAAAAGTTTTAAAATCTGTGTATGTAGATAAAACTATACTCTCTACCACTTTAAACGGAAGTATTTTTAAATACGTAGACACAGAGAAACTTCTAGAATCAGAAGTAGGAATCACCCAAAACGAACCCGTACAAATTGCAGTAAAAGAAGCTATTGAAAAAGCAGTACAAGCACTCATCATCGAAGGAATTCAAGACAAAATATGGGAGCCAGACCCTAATTCCATGAAAGAAACAGATGCGGCAATAAACGCAATTAAAGAAGAACAAAAACAAGTGGACTTTTTAGCAAACAAAGCTAAATATTATGATGTAAAAGGAAAACACTACTCTATCATTGGAATGGTAGAAGCAAATACTCTTCAAGGAGATTACGAATCTCCCACTACTACTCCCGGTTTACGATTTGGCATAAGATATAATTTTAATAGATTTTGGAACATAAATCTTTCTTCTGCTTTTATAACCTTGGAAAACAAAGAAATCGTAAGACGCAGATATCAAGCTACTGACCTAAATTTAGAATATCTAATGCTTCCTGCCAATAAATTCTCACCATTTCTTTTTGCAGGAGGAGGTTTTATAGTTAATAGAGAACCAATGAAATTTAAGTATCAATTAGGTGGAGGTTTTGAATATTTCTTAAAAGATTTCTCTATAAGATTACAGTCACAATATGATTTAGGTTTTGATGATGATTGGGATACTAAAATAAATGGAGACTTAAACGATAGAGCTTTACGATTTGGACTAGGAATCTCCTATCACTTCAGAAAAAAATAATAATTATGAAAAATTTCTTAAAATTAACCATATTTCTGGTTGCATTATTTAGTTTATTTTCTTGTAGAGAAGATTTAATTTCTAAGACTAAAACAGCCACACTAAGAGGTGTAGTAACGGCAAAAGAATCAGGAACTCCGCTTTCTAATGTTAGAATCACCACTTCTCCCACTACAGAAGCAGTGACTACGGATGCTAGTGGAACCTTTGAAATTAAAGATATTCCACTTGGAGATTATTCATTAAAAGCAGAAGCTGATGGTTACGTTACAAAAGCAATGGGGATTTCTATAAAAACTGAAGGGCAAATATCTTCTGTGGCAATAGAATTATTAGATGACAAAACCCTCAATTCATCACCTGCTATTCCTGATTTAATTACTCCTGCTAATAATGCTGTAGATCAACCTTTAAGTATTAACTTTTCATGGAACTGTTCAGATCCTGACACCAAAGATATTTTGAAATACACACTTATTTTAAAGAATAGCAGCAATACAGATGTAATTGAAATCAATGATATTAAAGAAAAAAATTACGAAGTTAAAAATCTAAAATATGGAACCACATATTTTTGGCAAGTTATTGTAAATGATGGAGTAAACACCCCAGTTTATAGCGTTAGTAATAAATTCACCACCTCTAATTCTCCTTTAAATAGGCTTCATTATGTACAAAATAACAACGGAAAGCTCACTTTAGTTTCTAATAACTTAGAAAACAACAATCTTTTTACTTTAAAAGAAAATGCGTGGAGACCAAGAAAAAACAATAGTGCTAACTTAATCGCTTATCTCAAATCCGTTGCAGGAGATATCCATATATTTACAAGCAAACTAGATGGTTCTGCAGAATTTCAAGTAACTAAAATTCCTATAGGAGGATTTAATTCTAAAGAATTAGACTACTCTTGGAACCAAGGTGGAACACAATTAATCTATGGCAGTTTTGACAAATTGTATAAAATAAATAAGGATGGAACGGGAACCACTTTAATTTACACAGCGCCTGCAGGAGAATTCATTACTGAATGTGATTGGAGTTACGACGAGGCTAAAATTGCAGTTAAAACCAACAATATTAATGGCTACAATTCTAATATTAGAATCTTAGATATGGTAGGAAATGTGTTGACAACCATAGTTAATAATAGTATAGGTGCAGTAGGCGGAATAAACTTTTCGGTAGATGGAAAAAAATTCATTTTCTGTCAAGATGTTTCTAATTATCAAGATTCCAGTTATAGGCAACTAGACACTAGAATTTTCTTATATGAATTTACTACAGCTACCCTTACAGATTTGTCTGATTTAAGCAAAAAAACATTAGGAACCAATGATTTAGACCCTAGATTCTCTCCTAATAATGCAGAAATAATCTTCACCAACACTTCTAATGATGGTATTTCACCAAAAAATATACAAAAAATATCACTAGACTTGTCTCTTCAGAATTTACAAAGAACTACATTGTTTACTAATGCAGAAATGCCAGACTGGCAATAAACTCAATAAAAAAAGCCTTTCTATCATGTGACAGAAAGGCTTTTATATATAGAGTGAGTGTGTTTCTAAATCATATTATTCTGCATTGCAAATCTTACAATACCAATTGAATTTTTCACATTAAATTTCTGAATAATTTTTTTCCGATGTGTTTCTACAGTATTTATACTTATAAATAACTCTTCTGCAATTTCTTTACTATTATAACCTTCACAAATAAGTCTCATAACATCTTTTTCTCTAATTGTTAGTAAGCCTTGAACCACTTTTACCGAATTTTTACATGGGTTATTATCAAAATATTCTGAAAAAAAACGCTCTCTTATTTTTACATCTAAATATATTTTACCACTCATCACAGAATCTATAGAATTAAGAAGTTCCCCATTATGAGATTTTTTTTCTAAAAAACCATGTACCCCACTTTTATAGAGTCTTCTAATCTCTTTAATATCTAAACCATCATTTAGAACAATAATTTTAAGATTTCTAAATTCATTTTTAATTTGCTCTATCAAAAAGTGAGAATTAGGACTCATCATACTAATGCCAAATAAAATAATGTCAGCATTTACTCCATAAAGACATTCTAGTAAAGAACCTTCATCATTATGAGAACCTACAACACTATAATTTGGCTGTGAATTAATAAAAAACTGCAAGGCTTCATTAAAAAGCTGTTGTTCTTCAAAAAGAAAAATACGAGTCATCATTTTGTGTTTTTATGTTTGGTCAAATTTATATTTAAATAACCAACAAAAAAAATGAAAACCCTCACAAAATCTTAAAATCATACAAAATACGTATACAAATTTAACATTTCATTAAGATTACTGCTTTATTTTTTTTGTTCAAAAAATCACTTTTTCTAATTAAAAAACCGAGACAAAATCTCGGCTTTATGTTAGTTTAAATAAATTTCAAATTTTCCAAATTCATGAATTTTTTCAAGCAATTGATTATTAATATTAATCGTTTGATGCAAGGCTCTCGCTTCCACAAAAGTATTGTCTAAAGGATTCTGGAGAAAAACATTCAATTTATGTTCTCCTTTTTCTGCCAACAATTGTGTTTTGA
>CAZCIV010000144.1:0-6758 GCA_964498595.1 uncultured Flavobacterium sp. | reverse complement strand
ACGCATTAAAATATTGGGAAAACGTAGATTTATACATAGGAGGAAGCGAGCACGCTACCGGACATTTATTGTATTCTCGCTTTTGGAACAAATTCTTAAAAGATAGAGGTGTTGCGCCAACAGAAGAGCCATTCAAAAAATTGATAAATCAAGGGATGATTTTGGGAATGAGTGCTTTTGTTTATAGATGGGAATATGGAGTAAGTGAAGGAGTACAAAGAAAACCTGTCTTTGTTTCAAAACAGATAATTGAAAAATCTATTAAGAGTGAAACTAAATTAGTTGATTTTAATTTTCAATTTGAAGAGTTGGTTAATAAATTGTCTTCAATTCATATTGGTGAAATTATAAGTTCAAGCAAAACTGAGTGGTCTCATTTCACACCAATCCACGTAGATTTATCATGTATTAATGACATCACCAACGAATTAGATATTGAAAAATTCAAAGCTCATCCATTGTATTCTGATTATAAAGAAGCAGAATTTATTTTAGAAGATGGTAAATACATTGTAGGTCGCGAAGTAGAAAAAATGTCAAAATCAAAATACAACGTAGTCAATCCAGATGATATTTGTAATGAATACGGTGCGGATACCTTGCGTTTGTATGAAATGTTCTTAGGGCCATTAGAGCAAGCAAAACCTTGGAATACTGCTGGAATTACTGGAGTTTACGGTTTCTTGAAAAAATTATGGCGTTTGTATTTTGATGACAATGGTTTAAATATTACGAATGACGAACCAACAGCGGATATGTACAAATCGCTTCATAAAACCATCAAAAAAGTAACAGAAGATATTGAGAATTTCTCTTTCAATACTTCGGTTTCGCAATTTATGATTTGTGTGAATGAGTTGGCGCAACAAAAATGCCATCACCGTGCGATTTTAGAACAATTAGCCGTTTTAGTTTCGCCTTATGCACCTCATATTGCAGAAGAATTATGGTTAGCTTTAGGTCATGAAGGTTCAATTGCAACCGTTGCTTTCCCAAAATTTGAAGCCAAATATTTAGTAGAATCGGAGAAAGAATATCCAGTTTCATTTAATGGGAAAATGCGTTTCACGATTAAATTACCATTGGATTTAACAGCAGCTCAAATTGAAGAAATCGTAATGGCTGATGAAAGAACGCAAGCACAATTACAAGGTAGAACACCAAACAAAGTGATTATCGTTCCAGGAAAGATTATTAATTTGGTGGGGTAATTTCAGCACATTTTTGTCATTACGAAAAAGTCTATCGCAAACTTTGTAGAAACTCTTTCAGAGTGACAAACTAGGTGTATAATATTAAACCGCAGATTCGCAGATTAATTTGAAATCTACGAATCTGCGGTTTTTTCTATTCGTTTTTGTAACATTTTTCATTTTTTACGTATAACAAACAAATCAAAATGTCAACTTGTCATTTGAGATAATTTGGCGTAGAGTTTGTGTATAGTTTATAAAATTAAAAAGAAAAATTATGTTAGGATATTATATCATGATTGGAGCGATTGCTCTAGTAAGTTGGTTAGTAAGTTCGCGTTTGAAGAGTAAGTTTGAATACTATTCAAAAGTATCGTTAAGAAACGGAATGAGTGGTGCAGAAATCGCTGAGAAAATGCTTCATGATCACGGAATTTTTGATGTAAAAGTCATTTCAACACCAGGAAGATTAACGGATCATTACAATCCGATGGATAAAACTGTAAACTTGTCAGAAGCAGTTTACAATCAAAGAAATGCGGCTGCGGCTGCTGTTGCGGCTCACGAAGTTGGGCATGCAGTACAACATGCTCATGCTTATAGTTGGTTAACAATGCGTTCTAAAATGGTGCCAGTGGTAAACATTTCTTCAAGTATGTCTCAATGGTTAATTATGGGTGGTTTGATTTTAGGTTTCGCTTCAAAATCTAGTATTGGTTTTTATGTAGCAGTAGCAGGTTTAATTTTAATGGCAATTGCAACTACTTTCAGTTTTGTTACGCTTCCAGTGGAATACGATGCAAGTAATAGAGCTTTAGCTTGGTTGAAAAATAAAAATATGGTAAGTCAACAAGAATATGCGGGTGCAGAAGATTCATTAAAATGGGCAGCAAGAACTTATGTGGTCGCGGCTTTAGGAGCTTTAGCGTCTTTATTGTATTGGGCTTTCCAAATTTTAGGCTCGAGAGAATAATTTAATTGGATTATATATTTTAAAACCCAAATTCATTCAGAGTTTGGGTTTTTTGTTTGTTCTTGATTTTTGAATTTGTTCTTTACAACTGAATTTGTCTTTCAATTTGCTGTTCCAATGAAATATAAGTTTCGGTTCTTGAAACGCCATTAATGGGTTGGATTTTCTTGTTGAGTAATTGCATCAAATGTTCGTTATCACGACAAATAATTTTGATTAATATACTCCAATTTCCAGTGGTATAATGACATTCCAATACTTCTGGAATCTTCTTCAATTCTTTTACCACTTCTGGATTACTTGATGCTTTTTCCAAATATATTCCGATAAAAGCCATTGTACTATAACCCAAAACTTTCGTATCCACAATAAATTTCGAACCTGAAATCACACCAACTTGTTCTAATTTTCTTAGTCTTTGATGAATTGCAGCGCCTGAAATTCCAATTTTATTTGCAATCTGTAAAATAGGTTTACGCGCGTCTTCCATTAAATCACGAAGGATTTCTTTGTCGATTCCGTCGATTTCAATTTGTAAGTGATTTATCTTCATTTTCAATTGATTTGAAAGTAAAAGTACAAAATCAATTTCAAACCAAATAAAAAAATCCGAAACCAGTTACGATTTCGGATTTTCTATTTATGAATTATAATTACTTAATTCTTTATATTTAGTGGATTGTATCCTAAATATGGAACTTCAGTTTCTTTGAAAATTACGCCGTAATCTTCTAATTCTTTCAAGATAGGATTGTACACTTCTTTTGTAATTGGTAATTGAACTCCAGGAGTTGTAATTTCTTTGTTTAAGATTTTCAATGTGGCAATTGCAACAGGAAGTCCAACTGTTTTTGCCATTGATGTATACGTTTGATCATCACCAATACAAACCATGGTAGCATCAATTTGTTTTTTCTCGCCATTTAACTCGTAGCCAAATTTGTGATACATCACAATCATATCTTTATCATTTGGTTCTAAAGCCCATTTTTCAGACAAGATTTTTTCTAAAATTTGTGCTGGAGTTGCTTTTATTAAACCAATTTTTTTGTTCGGATTAAATAAATCAATTTCCACTAATTTGTCCCAAATGATATCGTCTTGGTCAATTTTTTGTGCATGACGTAATTTGATTTCTACGGTATCGGTTGGGTGATAAGGTAAAAACGAATTGGTGAATTCACGATACGTCATGTTTTCCGAATTGTCAATTGTGTATGAATCGTCAGTCATTCCTAGTTGTACTAAAATATCCCAAGCTCTTGAATACCCAACTCTTCTAATTGTTCCTCGGTAACAAGTTAAGGCATTATCTAAACCGTAAACGCTTCTGTATTTTAGAGAATCTCTGTTGGCATATGCTTCAAATCTTCCATAACCTTCTACTTCTAAAAACTCGGTTCTTCTGAATAATTTAGTGTATGGGATGTATTTATAAGTGCCTTCTTGAATAAATTTGGCAGCGCCACCTTGTCCAGCTAAAACTACATTTCTAGGATTCCAAGTAAATTTGTAATTCCATAAATTATTGTCGCTTTCAGGAGCCACTAATCCACCACAGAACGATTCAAATAAAATGATTTTTCCGCCTTTTTCGCGAATTTCATCCAATACTTTCATCGCACTCATGTGGTCGATTCCTGGGTCAAGCCCAATTTCATTCATAAAAACCAAACCATTTTCTTTAGCAGCAGCATCTAATTCTTGCATTGCCGGACTAATGTAAGAAGCGGTTACCATGTGTTTTTTGTAGGTAATGCAATCTTTAGCCACTTCTAAATGCAAATGCGCTGGTAACATCGAAACAACCACATCTGCTTTTTGAATTTCCTCTTTTCGTTGCGCTTCATTAAAAATATCAAAAGCAATTGCTCTGGCATTTTTGTGATTATTGGTCTTTTGTTTTGCTAATTCTTCTGACAAATCACCAATGGTAACTTGAAGATTTTGTGCTTCAGAATGGTCTAATAAATATTTTATAAGAGATGAAGCAGAACGTCCTGCTCCAATGACTAAAATGTGTCTCATTTGGTAAAATCTGAAAATATCACACGAAGATAGTGAAATGTTATATTTATAAAAATAAATTCTTGATTTATGTCATAATTTAACATAAAAACTTTTGCTATCTTTGGTCTCAAATTTTATAAAATGGATAAGAAAATACTTTTGGTTGCCGCTATTTTAGGAGTTACAGCTATAATTTTAGGAGCTTTTGGAGCTCACGGATTAAAGAAAGTGCTTTCGGTGGAGCAATTGGCAACATTTGAAGTTGGTGTGCGTTATCAAATGTATCATGCTTTGTTTTTACTTTTTATTGGAACTTTTACTTTTTTAGGAGAGAAAGAACGTTCGATTATTTTTTATTTGACAATAATTGGCGTTTTGTTTTTTTCAGGCTCTATTTATTTTTTGGCTACAAATACAATTACAAATTTAAAGACAAAATTTTTAGGTCCGATTACACCAATTGGGGGGCTGTTTTTGGTTTCAGCTTGGGGATACTTATTTTATGTTATTTTATCTAAAAAACACTAAATTAAAAGGCTATCTCAAATTTAATTTATAATTTTGCACTTTATTTATAAACACAACAAAACCTAATTTTATGGATACGAATGCTCAAACTACGAAATCGATTTCGTTAGAAAAATACGGAATCGTTAATGTGTCAGAAATCATATACAATCCTTCATACGATTATTTATATAATGAAGAATTAAACCCAGCTTTAGAAGGTTTTGAAAGAGGTCAGTTGTCAGAACTTGGAGCGGTAAACGTAATGACTGGTGAATTCACAGGTCGTTCTCCTAAAGACAAATACATTGTTAAAGATAGCGTTACAGAAAACACAATTTGGTGGAATTCTGATAAAGCAGCTAACGATAACAAACCAATTTCTCAAGATACTTGGAATGCTTTAAAAGAAACTACGGTAAAGCAATTATCAAATAAAAAATTATATGTTGTAGATGCTTTTTGTGGTGCAAACGAAAACACAAGATTGAAAGTTCGTTTCATTATGGAAGTAGCATGGCAAGCACACTTTGTGAAAAACATGTTCATTCGTCCAACAGAAGCTGAATTAGAAAACTTTGGCGAGCCAGATTTCGTTGTAATGAACGGTTCAAAAACAAGTTTCAAAGACTACGCAGCTCACGGATTAAATTCGGAAGTATATGTAGCGTTCAACTTAACTGAGAAAATCCAATTAATCGGTGGAACTTGGTACGGTGGTGAAATGAAAAAAGGATTGTTCTCTATGATGAACTATTACTTACCATTACAAGGAATTGCTTCTATGCACTGTTCGGCTAATAAAGGAAAAGATGGCGATGTTGCTGTTTTCTTCGGATTATCAGGAACAGGAAAAACTACGTTATCAACAGATCCAAAACGTGAATTAATCGGAGACGACGAGCACGGATGGGATAATGACGGTGTTTTCAACTTCGAAGGTGGATGTTATGCAAAAACTATCGATTTAAGTAAAGAAAACGAACCAGACATTTACGGAGCTATCAAAAGAGATGCGTTATTAGAAAACGTAACGGTTGATGCTAACGGAAAAATTGATTTTAAAGATGGTTCAGTTACACAAAATACACGTGTTTCTTACCCAATTTACCATATTGATAATATTGTAAGACCAGTTTCTAAAGCAGGTCACGCTACTAAAGTTATTTTCTTAACAGCAGATGCATTCGGAGTAATGCCTCCAGTTTCTAAATTAACTCCAGAGCAAACAAAATATTACTTCTTGTCAGGATTTACAGCTAAATTAGCGGGAACTGAAAGAGGAGTAACACAACCAGAACCAACATTCTCAGCTTGTTTCGGAAAAGCATTCTTATCATTACACCCAACAAAATACGGTGAAGAATTAGTTAAGAAAATGGAGCAACACAATGCTACAGCTTATATGGTTAACACAGGTTGGAACGGAACAGGAAAACGTATTTCAATTAAGGATACTCGTGCCATCATTGATGCTATTTTAGATGGTTCTATTGAGAACGCAGAAACTAAAACAGTTCCAGTATTTAATTTTGTAGTTCCTACTGCTTTACCAAATGTAGATACTAACATTTTAGATCCAAGAAATACCTATGCTGATGCAGCTGAATGGCAAACAAAAGCAGAAGATTTGGCTTCAAGATTCATCAAAAACTTCGTTCAATATACAGACAACGAAGAAGGAAAATCATTAGTAGCAGCTGGTCCTCAATTGTAATCTAAAGAAATTTATATAGTAAAAAAGTCCCGAAAATTTCGGGACTTTTTATACGAATACTAACAGTTTAATATTGTTTTATTCAACTATTATAAATCACTATCTTGTCTCTATTATAACCCATTTATTATTTTTTTCTCTAATATAATAGCATTGTTATATTTTTTCCCATAAAACTTAAATTTTTCAATTGAAAAAAAACGTTTTTTTATCATTAAAATAATATATATCAGATACTATAAACAAATTAAATTGATCGACTTTCAGTTAATCTCGAAAGCCGCTATTGCTACAAACTGTGGTTGTAGGCTGTATTATTGTTTTATTAACATTTTTTCATATTCAATATTTGCAATAG
>CAZCIV010000143.1:0-6760 GCA_964498595.1 uncultured Flavobacterium sp. | reverse complement strand
CTGCCGAAATCTTTTCTTCTTCAGCAAAAAAGGAAACTAAATTTTTGTACGAACTATTGAAATAGTTATCAATAGCGGTATTCATAAAGGTTTTTCGGTAATCTTCAATTTTTACGATAGGGAAGTACTGATGTGTTTTTCCGTAAGCATTGTACCCCACGTATCCTTTTTCTTCTAAGTTCCGAACAATAGTAGAAAGCGTGTTGTAATGCGGTTTATCGTCGGTAATTTCTTCCATAATATCTTTTACAAAAGCTTTTTTGAGCTTCCATAAAATGTGCATAATTTCTTCTTCTTTGTTGGTAAGTTTTTGCATGACGTATCGTTTTGATACATCAAAGATAAACTATTTTTTTAGTTATACAACTATTTTTATAGTTATTTAACTAAATTTTTAGTTTTTCAAGTTTTGAGTTGGTTCTTTTTGGACTAAATTAATGGTCCAAACAAAAAGTAAAACTCCAATAGCACCAAGAGTTCCCATAAAGAACCAATTGGTTTGATAACCAAAACGGTCAATTATTTCCATTCCTGTTTTAGCACTTAAGATATGCGCTAAACTATAACTCATGGTAAAAATGGCCATATAACGCCCTTCGTGACCTTTAGGAGCGCGACTCATGGCAAAAGAATTGGAGAAGGGAAAAGCGAACATTTCGGCAAAGGTCATGAAAATCATCATGATGATTAAAATGCCAGCCCAATTATTCACTAACAACAAATAAATACTTATCGCCATCGCCAAACAGCCATAGGTAATGACTTTTAGTTTGTTGATGTTGTGTTTTTCAATGTAACTCACAATAGGCATTTCCAAGAAGAAAACCAAAACACCATTTAAAGTAAGCAATAATCCTGTTTGAAATTCGCTTAAGTTGAATTGCTCTTTGTGATACAGTGGAATTGTCGTAAACAATTGAAAGAATAAAATTCCGGTGATTAAAGTACCTATTAAGAAAATCCAAAAGGGAATGTCTTTAAAAACCGAATGTGTAAGTACTTCTCCTGGATGTTCTTTGTCTGTGTATTTGGATTTTTTCTTTTCTTTTACTTTAATCCAAAAGATTAGAATGGCAAGAATACAAGTGGCACCATCTACCCAGAATAATCCTTTGTACCCCACACTCATGATTAGTAATCCTCCTAAAGCTGGACCGGCAGCAAAACCTAGATTAATGGCTAATCGCACTAAGGTTAGGGCTCGTGTTCTATTTTCGGGTTTAGCATAGGCACCTAAAGAAACAAACATGGCGGGTCTGAACATATCGGCAATCACCATAATAAAAAACATGGCAACAAGTAAGCCTTCAAAACTGGTTACAAATTGCAAGCCAAAGAAAGCGATTCCACTAGTAAGTAAACTAAAAATCATGATTTTATAAAATCCGATTTTATCTGATAATTTTCCGCCTAACCAAGAACCTAAAATTGAACCGCAACCAAAACTTACCATGATCCACCCAACTTGACTGTAAGAAAAATGCAAATCTTCTTTCAAGTATTTCGACAAGAAAGGAAGCACCATAGTGCCGGCACGATTGATGAACGTGATTAAGGTAAGGATCCAAATTTCGCGAGAAAATCCTCTGAAATTATCGATGTATTTGTTGAAGGCGTTTTTTAACATGGTATTATTTCTGTTGCAAAATTACGAAAGCTAGCACGATTAAAATGTTATAGAAATTATATATTTTTGTAAAAAATGATTTCTATTGCATCGCTACTAATAAAAGGTAGTATATGGTAAAGAGTTGCGAAATGCATAACTCAAGTTCTCGATACATTTGGTATTTGTAAAACTTAGGCTTTACCAATACCAAACACTCGAAATGACGCAGTTGGAAAAACGTTTTTAAAATAACTAATTATACTTTAAGATTTAAAAATGAATCACATGTACAAACTTTTGATTTTCTTATTCTGTTCGGCTTTTGCGTTTGCTCAAAAAGACTTGACATCAGCTGAAAAATTTCAATCCGAACTGAATCAAAGTTATGCGGATTCCTTGAAAAGTCCTTTAATGAAAGAAGATTTGAAAGCTTTTAAAGGGTTGGATTTTTTTCCATTGAATGACAAGTATATAGTGGAGGCTAAGTTTGTTAGAACCAAAAAAGAGAAAGCTTTTGGTATGAAAACCACAACTTCTAGAACGCCATTGTATGTGAAATATGGTGAACTTCATTTTACAATTGATGGTAAAGACTTAAAATTGAATGTTTATAAAAATATCGATTTATCAAAAAAATCGGGCTATGAAGATTATTTGTTTCTTCCTTTTTCTGATTTGACTTGTGGGAAGGAGAGCTACATTGGCGGACGATATGTAGACATGAGAATGCAAAAAGGAAAAACGTGGATCATCGATTTTAATAAAGCCTATAATCCGTATTGTGCTTATAATTATGAATATTCGTGTCCGATTGTGCCTTTAGAGAATGATTTGGATATTGAAATTAATGCTGGAGTAAAGAAATTCCATGACTAAATTCATCAATTTACATACGCACCAATTTTCGAATCTTTCGGATGTGATGGAAGTGGTAAATCAATATCCGTGGGAATTTGATGCTTCAGTTCCAAATTATTCTATTGGAATTCATCCTTGGTATATTGATGAAAATCGTTTAGAAACCGATTTGGAAATTATTAAAGAAAAATTGCAATTAACAGATTGTTTAGCATTAGGAGAATGTGGATTAGATAAACGGATTGAAATCCCTTTAGATTTACAAATTTCAGTTTTTAAACAGCAATTAGAAATCGTAAAGCTAACGAATAAACCTGTCGTTTTACATTGTGTGGCGGCTTATGATGAAGTGATTGCCATCAAGAAAGAAATGAAAATTGAGAACCCAATGATTATTCATGGTTTTTCAAAAAACGAACAAGTGGCGCAATCTCTTCTCAAAAACGGATTTTATTTATCGTTTGGAAAATACTTACTTCGTAATCCAGATTTAGAAAAAGTGTTTATTTTTGCACCCGAAAATCAAATTTTATTAGAAACGGACACGATTGAAGAATCCATTTATCAAGTCTATGAAAAAGCGGCTGCGATAAAAGGAATTTCGGTAGAAGAGATGAAAGCGATTGTTTTTACTAATTTTTCAAGGATTTTCAGTTAAACAATTAACCAATTTAACGATTCAACCTATATGGCCAAGTGGAAAGAAAGAGCAGTATTGCTATTTAAAGAAGAAGGAATTCAACGATTAGAAAACGCCAATGTTTTGGTGGTTGGATTAGGTGGAGTAGGGAGTTTTGCAGCCGAATTTTTAGCTCGAGCTGGTGTAGGAAAAATGACTATTGTAGATGGTGACGTAGTAGACATTACAAATATTAATCGTCAATTACCTGCTTTGCATAGTACGGTTGGACAACCCAAAGTAAAAATTGTTGGCGACCGATTGATGGATATTAATCCCGATTTAAAATTAACACGCATTGAAGAGTTTTTATCACCAGAGCGCGCTTTTGAATTGGTTACTCCTGAATTTGATTACGTTTTAGATTGTATCGATAGCTTAACACCAAAAATCAATTTGATAGTAGCTTGTAAACGCAAGAAAGTGAAAGTTATTAGTAACATGGGCGCAGGAGGTAAGTTTGAAGCTGAAAAAGTGCGTGTGAAAGACATCAGTAAAACCGATTATTGTCCGTTAGCGAAACAGGTGAGAAAACGTTTAAAATTAGAAGGAATTTCGAGTGGTGTAAAAGTAGTTTACTCCTTTGAAAGACCCGATTATGATAGCGTAAAAATGACAGACGGATCTAACTTTAAAAAGTCGTTTTATGGTACGAATAGCTGGATGCCCGCTTTGTTTGGTTTGCATGCTGCTGAAACAGTGGTAAAATATTTGATAGGAAAGAATAAATAAAACAAAACCCGATGAAAATCGGGTTTTATTTTTCAGTTTGTTTAGTTGATGTATTCGTCTCAGTTGTGTTTTCTAGGTTATCCTGAGTTGTTTCCGTTTTTGGTTTAGGTGTGAATGTTTTTTTCTTCACCGGTAAATATAATTCTGTAATCCATTTAGAAGGTTTACGTTCTTTAGGTAAACTTGTTTTGTATACTTCAATAAATTTTCCGTTAGTATCTTCGTTTAATTTGTTTTTTCGGGCATAATTTTTAGCTTTATTCCAAGCCTCTTTACGATGCGAATAATCACCAGTTAAAGTAGTTTTTACTGCTAAAAATTCATCGAAATGACCGCCAGAAATTTCACTTCCAGGTGTAGTAAGAATTTCTTCTTCAACGGGAACGCACATAGCAAAAATGATTTCTTTGTTATTGGGTTTGACACTTTCATATGTAATAAAAGGCAATCCTAAAATTTCGATATCATTTTTTTCTACAAAATATAACATGTTTTGCAACATTGCTTTAGACACTTTTTGAAAATCGGCTGCATTACAAGTATCAATTTGTTGGATATAGTTGGTCATGTGTTTTGTAACCAATCCATTAATTTTGATATTGTACGTTTTTAATTCTTTGACTAAGTAAGTATCTATATTTTCTAAACCTTCTTCTAACTTATTTCCAATTACATAATCCACACCACCTTTAAGAACACATAGTAGTTTTAGATTAAAATTTAATTTACCATTTAATTCCCAAGTAATCAAAACACCATTATTGGTTTTTTGAAATTGCATTAGGGATTCATTTTTGATTTCAGAAATAAATATGTTTTGTGTTAAACTATCGTTTGGAGTGATTTTTATATTTTTAAAATTCGCTTCATCTGATTTCCATGGAGACCAATCTTGATAGGAAGAGGAATCAGTTACAAAATTGAAAACTATATCTTTTTCAATTTTAATTTCTTTTGAACGTACAATTTTGTAGTCCCCTTTTTGAGTTACCACAAAAACAAGGAAGGCAACGCATAAAAGGAGTAAAAGAAGTAATATGTATTTTAAAATTCTCATTGTAGCGCATTGCGTTTTATCAAAAGTAAGAAAATTAATCTTTCATCAAAACTTTTATTAAAAATAGTAATCCAATAAAGACTAAAAAGCCTAAAAACACCCAGTATGTTCCTTTGTAGAAGGGTTTCATTTGTTTTAAATCTTTTCGATACACAATAATCATTGTAGTTACAAAGACAATAACAAAGAAAATCGCAAAATAGATTTGGCCTGTTGAAAACATATTGAAAATTTTCACAAAAGTAATAATTTAATGGTATCAAATTTTCTAAATTTAGTGAAATTTATATGATAAGATATGCAAAAACAATTAAATGCAGTAAAGTTATTTCACGAAACCTATGGTTTAGGGGTGAGTGAAGAAATGAAAGCCGATTTAGGTGCTTTAAAAAACGAACTTCGTTTTAATCTGATGAAAGAAGAAAACGAAGAATATTTAGAAGCGGTTCAAAATAATGATATCGTTGAAATTGCAGATGCTTTAGGAGATATGCTGTATATTTTATGTGGTACGATTTTAGAGCATGGATTGCAACATAAAATAGAAGCAGTCTTTGATGAAATTCAACGTTCCAATATGAGTAAATTAGGTGAAGATGGAAAACCTATTTACCGAGAGGATGGAAAAGTTATGAAAGGTCCAAATTACTTCAAGCCTAATTTTGAAGAGATTTTAAAATAAAAAAAAGTTGCCTGAGGTTCTCGTAGGCAACTTTTTTACAATGGTTATTTTCTTAAATCTTAACCGTCCACCCAAAAGTGTCTTCGGCTAATTTATATTGAATGTTAGTTAGTTTTTCTTTAATTTCAAGTGCCATAGAATTTTCTAATTTAGGCAACTCATAATAATGGTCTTGGAAAGAAAATCCAACAATTGGATTGATTACGGCAGCTGTTCCAGCACCAAAAATTTCTTTTAATGAGCCGTTTTTAGCAGCTTCAACAATTTCGGCTACTAAAACGGAACGAACTTCTACGTTGATGTTTTCTCTTTTCGCTAATTCGATAACACTTTTACGAGTAACACCATCTAATATTCTTTCGCTTGTTGGAGCAGTATATAAAGTATCATTAATTCTAAAGAATACGTTCATTGTTCCTGCTTCTTCTAACTTAGTATGTGTAGCATCGTCAGTCCAAATAATTTGTTGGAAACCTTGTTCGTTGGCTAATTTTGTTGGGTAAAATTGTGCAGAATAGTTTCCTGCAGCTTTTGCGGCACCAATACCTCCGTTTGCGGCTCTACTGTAATGTTCAGCAATGATTACTTTTACTTCACCAGAATAATAAGAACGCGCTGGAGATAAAATAATCATGAAACGATATTGTTGAGATGGCGCTGCAATTACACCATGTCCGGTAGCAATCATAAAAGGACGAATATACAAGCTGTTTCCTTTTCCTTTTTTAACCCATTCTTTTTCGATTTCTAATAATCGGTGTAAACCTCCTAAAAATACATCTTCAGGAACTTCAGGCATTGCCATACGGGTTGCACTTTTATTAAAACGGTGAAAGTTTTCATCAGGTCTAAATAACCAAACATCATCTTGTTGATCTTTGTATGCTTTCATTCCTTCAAAAATAGCTTGTCCGTAGTGGAATACTTTTGCTGAAGGGTCCATCATAAAAGGGGCATAAGGTTCTATAACAGGTTTTTGCCATGCTCCATTAACATAATCGCATACTAACATGTGGTCTGTAAAAACATTACCAAAAGTTAGGTTTTCAAAATCTACTTCGTTGATTTTTGAATGAGGAGCCGAAATAATTTCAATTTCGTTTAAAGTTTTTAATTCCATTAGGGTCAAACTGTTATAAAATT
>CAZCIV010000142.1:5452-6761 GCA_964498595.1 uncultured Flavobacterium sp. | reverse complement strand
TCTTTTTCTAAAGCAATAGCAATAGACTGCGCTTCAAAAGCTCCGATGACAATCGGAAGTTTTCGCTCACCATCCACTTCATTTAAGATTAAGGCATACGCTCCGTTTTGCGTTTGGCTGTATGAAATCCCTTTTATGGTTAATTTTACTAAACTCATTTTAATGTGTTAATTATCATTTCTTTGATATGCTGATTCGGATTTTTGCAATAATCACAAAGTCAGAAAATGGCTAACAGAAAAACGGTTAGCCATTTGCCCCAAAAATAAAAAAAAGAGCTATCTAAACAAAGATAACTCTAATTTTAATATAATATATTTTTAAACAGCTAATTTATTACGAGTTGCTCGCTTTGAATGCTTTTAATTTTTCTATTAATTGAGGTACTACTGTGAAAGCATCACCTACCACTCCATAATCAGCAACTTTAAAGAAAGGAGCTTCTGGATCTGTGTTGATAACTACTTTTACTTTTGATGAGTTAATACCAGCAATATGTTGGATTGCTCCAGAAATTCCCACTGCGATATACAAGTTAGAAGCTACTGGTTTTCCAGTTTGTCCTACGTGCTCGCTGTGAGGTCTCCATCCGATATCAGAAACGGGTTTAGAACATGCTGTTGCAGCACCTAAAACGGAAGCTAATTCTTCAATCATTCCCCAGTTTTCTGGACCTTTCATTCCGCGACCTGCAGAAACTACGATTTCAGCGTCAGCAATAGTTACTTTTCCAGTTACTTTTTCTACGTTTTCAACTTTGATTCCGAAATCAGCATCGTTTAATGATGGTGCGAAAGCTTCTTCTGTCATTGCAACTGCATCTTCCACTAAACCGAAAGAGTTTTTAGCAATTCCTAAAACTTTTACTGGAGTTGAAATTTCGGTAATATTGAAAGCTTTGTTTGAGAAAGCAGTTCTTTTCACTTGGAAAGGTGAAGTACTAACAGGTAAAGCTACCACATTTGAAGCATAACCTGCTTCTAAAGTTACCGCAACAAGTGGTGCTAAATATAAACTGTCTGTAGATGAAGAAACTAAAACGATTTGAGTTCCTTCTTTTTTAGCCGCTTGAGCAATTACATCAGCATATGCTTTTGCGCTAAAGTTGTTTAATTTATCGTTAGAAACGTTTAATACTTTGTCTACTCCGTAAGCAGCTAAAGCGCTGTTGTCAGAGTTGTTAATAGTTACTGCTGTAACTGTTGTTCCCATAGAAGTAGCTACTTTTTTTGCGTATGAAGCTAATTCTAAAGCTACTTTTTTAATTTTTCCTTCTGCTGATTCAGCATATATTAATATCGACATGATT
>CAZCIV010000142.1:0-5352 GCA_964498595.1 uncultured Flavobacterium sp. | reverse complement strand
TACTTTTTTAATTTTTCCTTCTGCTGATTCAGCATATATTAATATCGACATGATTTTTATGATTTAAGATTAACGATTTTTGATTTTTGATTTATGAAGTTTTCTGTAATCATAAATCTGTGTTCAAAAATCTTAAATTACTTTCGCTTCGTTGTGTAATAAGTTAATTAACTCATCTAAGTTGTCAGCATTAACTAATTTAACTGCTGATTTAGCAGCTGGTTTTTCAAATTTAACTGCTTTAGTTGCAGATGCGTCTCCTGTTGGTTCTACTAAAGTTAAAGCTTTAGTTCTCGCCATCATGATTCCTCTCATGTTTGGAATACGTAAATCTTTTTCTTCTACTAAACCTTTTTGACCACCAATAATTAAAGGTAAACTTGCAGAAACAATTTCTTTTCCACCATCAATTTCTCTAGTTACTTTGGCTTCGTTTCCATTTATATCAATTCCAACACATGCATTTACGAAGTTGTAGCCCAACATAGCAGCCATCATTCCAGGAACCATTCCACCATTGTAATCTAATGATTCTTTACCAGCAATGATTAAATCGTAACCTCCATTTTTAACAACTTCCGCTAATTGTTTAGCAACAAACATTCCGTCTGTAGGATTCGCGTTGATACGAATTGCTTCATCTGCTCCAATAGCTAATGCTTTTCTCAAAGTTGCTTCAGCGTCAGCACCGCCAACGTTTACAACTGTAACATTTGCTCCTTGTTGCTCTTTGAACCAAATGGCTCTTGTTAAACCAAATTCATCATTAGGATTAATCACAAATTGAACACCATTTGTGTCAAATTCACTGTCACCATTGACAAAATTAATCTTTGAAGTAGTATCAGGTACGTGACTGATGCAAACTAATATTTTCATTATTTATATATTTTGTTAGTGAATATTTCAGTCCCAAAAATACAAAATAATTTCTAAAATAAAACTATGCATGCATAATAAATATGATTTTCTTATATAATTTAAGTTTTTTTTAAAAAAAGTTTAATTATAAGGTGTTTTTTTAGGCTTTGATTGAATATTTTTAACTCTAAAACGTTTTAGTAGAAAGTGTTGCCATTTTTTTTAATAAGGAATTAGAATAATTTAATTTTTCATACTTTTGCCAATCATAATTCAAAGAAATAAATTTCATGAGAACGATACAATTTAGAGAAGCAGTATGTGAGGCGATGAGCGAAGAAATGCGTCGCGATGAATCAATTTATTTAATTGGGGAAGAAGTAGCAGAATATAATGGAGCTTACAAAGCTTCAAAAGGAATGCTTGATGAATTTGGACCAAAACGTGTAATTGATGCTCCTATTGCTGAATTAGGATTTGCAGGAATCGCTGTAGGTTCGGCTATGAATGGAAATCGTCCTATTGTAGAGTTCATGACATTCAACTTTTCATTAGTAGGAATAGATCAAATTATCAATAACGCAGCAAAAATGCGTCAAATGTCTGGTGGACAGTTCCCAATGCCAATGGTGTTTAGAGGTCCAACAGCTTCTGCTGGTCAGTTAGGAGCTACACACTCACAAGCTTTTGAAAATTGGTTTGCTAATACTCCAGGTTTAAAAGTGGTTGTGCCTTCAACACCTTATGATGCTAAAGGTTTATTAAAAGCTGCAATTCGTGATAATGACCCTGTTATTTTCATGGAATCTGAACAAATGTATGGTGATAAAGGTGAAGTTCCAGAAGGAGAATACACGATTCCATTAGGGGTTGCTGATATTAAAAGAGAAGGTTCTGATGTAACAATCGTTTCTTTTGGAAAAATTATTAAAGAAGCACATTTAGCAGCTGAAGAATTAGCTAAAGAAGGTATTTCTTGTGAAATTATCGATTTAAGAACGGTTCGTCCTATGGATTACGATGCGATTATTAATTCGGTTAAGAAAACAAATAGATTAGTAGTTTTAGAAGAAGCTTGGCCATTTGCATCAGTTGCTTCTGAAATCACTTATATGGTGCAAGAAAGAGCTTTTGATTTCTTAGATGCTCCAATTCAAAGAATTACTACAGCTGATGCTCCTGCGCCTTATTCGCCAACTTTATTAAAAGAATGGTTGCCAAATTCGCAAGATGTTATTAAGGCTGTAAAAAAAGTTATGTACAGATAATAAATAACTTATTATATTTGAAACTTCATCAGTAACTTTCTGATGAAGTTTTTTTTTCCTATGAAGACAAAAATAGTATTATTCTTTTTATTTCTAAGCTCAATAGTTATTGGGCAAACCAAGGTTGGTGGAAATGTTACTGACGAATTTGGTGATCCTATAGCTTTTGCAAATGTTATATTTAAAAACTCAAAAGAAGGAGTTATTACCGATGAAAATGGAAATTTCTATTTCGAATCTAAAGAAAATTATGCTACTTTAGTAGTTTCGTATGTTGGATTTGAGAAAAAAGAAATTTCTTTAAAACCGGGTTTAAACACGGGATTAAAAATACAATTAAAGTCGGGAACGGAACTTAAAGAAGTGGTTATTTATACAGGAAAAACTTCTAAAAAGAACAATCCAGCGATTGATATATTGCGAAAAATTTGGGAACGTCGACGTAAAAACGGTCTTAAAATGTTTAAGCAATACGAATATGATAAATACGAAAAAGTTGAGTTTGACTTAAATACCATCGATTCCGCTTTCATGAATAGTAAAGTGTTTAAAGGAATGGAGTTCGTTTTCGATCAAATTGACACTTCAAGTATTTCAGGAAAAACCTATTTGCCAATTTTCATCAATGAAACCTTAAGTGAGGTTTACGGTGACAATAAAGAAAAAAAATATAAAGAGATTACAAAAGCCAACAAAAATTCTGGATTTGGTTCAGGAGATGGTGTTAATACTTTCATCAAAGATTTATATGCCGATTTTGATATCTATGATAATTACTTAAAATTCTTCGATAAAGATTTTGTGAGTCCATTATCAAGAACGGGAATCAATGTATATAATTACGTTTTAAATGATAGTATGTTTATTGATAACAAATGGTGTTATAATATTGTGTATTATCCAAGACGTAAAAATGAATTGACTTTTAAAGGTGATTTTTGGGTAAACGATACAACTTTCGCTATCAAAAAGATTAATTTAGAAGCTAGTAAAAGTGCAAATATCAACTGGGTAAAAGAAATTTATATTGAGCAAGAGTATGAAGTAATGAACGATTCTGTTTTCTTGTTGAAACGAGATTACATGATGTCTGATTTTAGTTTTTCGAAGAAAGAAGAATCAAAAGGAGTTTATGGAAAAAGAACTACTCTTGCCCGAAATCATAAATTCAATATTAAAAAAGAAGATAAGTTCTATAAAGAAGAGGTCAATTTCTATGATAACTCAGTATTCAATAAACCCGATGAGTATTGGGAAGAAAATAGATTTGAAGCTTTAAATAAAAACGAAGCCGGCATCTATAAAATGCTCGATACTTTAAAAGAAGTACCGCGTTTCAAAAGGATTTACAATTTAGCTTCAATTCTTGGAAGTGGCTACATCGAAATTCCAAAATTAAAAATGGATTTTGGTCCTATATTTTCAACTTTTGGATACAATGATGTTGAAGGACAACGCTTGCGTGTTGGAGGAAGAACGTATTTTGGTTCAAACGACATTTGGAGAATTCAAGGCTACACTGCATACGGATTTAAAGACAATAAATTCAAATATGGTATTTCTGGAAAGTGGATGGTGGACAAGAAAAAACGAATTATTCTTTCTGCCGGAAACCGTAGAGATGTAGAACAAATAGGAGTAAGTTTAACAACCTCTAATGATGTTTTGGGAAGAAGTTTTGCGTCTTCGTCTTTCTTTTCAAGCGGAACCAACAATAAATTAACGTCTGTTAACTTATCAACGCTTGGTTTTGAAATTGAACCCGTAAAGAATTTAACGTTCCAAACGAATTTGTCATACCGAACTTTAAAGTCAGCTTCTAATCAATTTAGTTTAGATTATTATACCGATAATACTCAAACAACTACTAAGAGCGAAATCAAACAATCAGAAATTAATTTGGTTGCAGAATACACTCCAGGTAGAAGAACCGTTGGTTATGGTGTGGAGCGTTTAGAAGTAGATAATAATTATGCTAGAATTTTCTTAAGTTATAGTCAAGGTTTAAAAGGGGTTTTAAATAGCGATTTTGATTATCAAAAACTACAATTTTACTATCGTCAACCAGTTCTAGTTGGTGGCTTTGGAAGATTGTTTACTACTCTCGAATTAGGTAAAACATTTGGTCAAGTTCCTTTAGGTTTAATGGGGGTAATTCCAGGAAATCAATCGTATTTTATTATCGATAATACATACAATTTACTTAATTACTATGATTTTGTGGCGGATCAATATGCTTCGCTTCATTTTGAACATCATTTTAATGGAAGATTATTTTCAAGAGTTCCGTTGTTAAGAAAATTGAATTGGAGAGAGATTGTTGGAATTAAAGGAGTTTACGGAACAGTTTCAGATGAAAATAGATTCATAAATGCTTCAGGTTTAGTGTATCGTGCTCCAGAAGATATTTATTGGGAATACCACGCTGGAATTGGCAACATTTTTAAAGTATTACGAATCGATTTTGCTTGGCGCGGAAGTTACTTAGACATTCCAGATGCTAATAAATTTACCGTAAAAGCTTCTTTCGGATTCTATTTCTAAAAATGGAAAATGCCATAGCATATTTACTTAAGCAAGATGCTATTTTTGAAAAAATTAGTCAGCAATTTGGTTTTCCAATTCAACCAAAAAGACCTCAAGGATTTCAAACCTTAGTGCTATTAATTTTAGAACAACAAGTTTCCGTTGATTCCGCTAAAGCTACTTTTAACAAATTAAAAACGGCTATTCCTGATTTTATACCTGAAAAAGTTGTTGTTTTTTCAGATGAAGATTTTCGTACTTGTGGCGTAAGTCGGCAAAAAACAAAATATATTAAAGGACTTGCAGAAACAATTTTATCAAAAAAATTGGATTTAGAAAGTTTGGCTTTTAAAGATGCTGAAGTTGTTCGAGAAGAACTTATCAAAATAAAAGGCATCGGTAATTGGACAATTGATATTTACCTGATGTTTTGCTTGAATTCGTTGGATATAATTCCACTCGGTGATATTGCAGTGGTAAATACGATGAAAGAACTTTTAGATATTCATACGAAAGAAGAAATGGAAATCTATGCCCAGAAATGGAAACCGTATCGTTCAGTAGCCGCTTATTTTCTCTGGCATTATTATCTTGAAAAAAGAGGTAGAAAAATCACATATTAAATCTTTGTAAAATCTATACTTTTTTTGCAAAACTCTTTTGTTTCTAATGTTTTATAGTGGTAACTTTGCACCCG
>CAZCIV010000141.1:2568-6912 GCA_964498595.1 uncultured Flavobacterium sp. | reverse complement strand
AAGAACAATTCGTGTAAGTTTTCGGCGGTATGCGTATCTAAATTTCCAGATGGTTCATCGGCAAAAATAACGGCTGGTTTGTTGATTAAAGCTCTGGCAACGGCAACACGTTGTTGTTCTCCACCAGAAAGTTCGCTGGGTTTGTGCTGGGTTCTTTCTGCTAAACCTAAATAAGAAAGTAGTTTTTTGGCTTCGGTTTCTACTTCTTTTTTATCGCGATTGGCTATAAATCCTGGAATACAAACATTTTCTAAAGCAGTAAATTCTGGTAATAATTGGTGAAACTGAAAAATGAAACCTAAATGTTGGTTACGAAATTTTGAAAGTTCTTTGTCTTTTAAATTCAAAATGGATGTTCCATTGATTTCTAAAACCGTATTGTTCTGTTTCGCAGGTTCGTCTAAAGTACCTAAAATTTGAAGTAGAGTCGTTTTTCCAGCGCCTGAAGCACCAACAATAGAAACGATTTCTCCTTTTTTAATGTGCAAATCCACTCCTTTTAAAACATGAAGCGAATCGTAATATTTATGTAGATTTTTAGCTGTAATCATAACCGAACATTTCTACAAAGAAACAAAGATTTTTGGCTAATAAAAAAACTATTGTACATCTATTCGCGTATTTCAAATAATAAAGTTTAGTTAAATTAGGATTTGTGTTTAATTTTTTTGTAGATTTGTTAAACAAAATAACCAATAGCATTTATGAGAAATACAATTAAAGGGTTATCATTGGTTTTAAGTTTGATTTTTAGTTCGTGTACAGCTAAAGAAAAACCATTCGTAAAAGAGGAATTTAAAGAACCTGTAAAAGTAAAAGTGAAAGAAGGTATGGAAGTTGCAACATTTGCTGGAGGCTGTTTTTGGTGTACAGAAGCAGTTTTCTTAGAAATAAAAGGAGTAGAAAAAGTAGTTTCGGGATATATTGGTGGGAAAACGGTTAATCCGACCTATAAAGATATTTGTACAGGTGAAACAGGTCATGCTGAGGCTATTCAAATTACGTTTAATCCGAACGAAGTTACGTATGAAGATTTGTTAGAGATTTTCTTTGGAACACACGATCCAACAACATTAAATCGTCAAGGCGCTGATGTGGGAACGCAATACAGAAGTGAGATTTTCTATCATTCGGAAGCTCAAAAAACAAAAGCGGAAAACTACATTCAATTATTAGAAAAAGAAAAGTTGTACGATAAAAAAATTGTGACTAAAGTTTCTTCAGCTACCGTGTTCTATCCAGCGGAAGGTTATCATCAAAATTATTACAATCAGAATTCAAGTCAAGGCTATTGCCAAATGGTGATTGCACCGAAATTAGAAAAATTGCGCAAATATTATAAATCGAAACTAAAATAGAAGGGAAAAATTGCTATGAACACTACTATTGAAAAGGAAATATTCGACATTATCGGTGATAATCACCAAATGACATCGGTTGAAACGCCGTTGCGACCTGATGCTTTTTATAAATCAGATGCAGAAAAAATGGAAGTTATTGAACACCATTTTGAAATCATCATGAAAGAATTAGGTTTGGATTTAACCGATGATAGTTTGCAAGGAACGCCGCATCGTGTGGCGAAAATGTTTGTGCAAGAAATTTTCTCGGGATTGAATCCAGCGAATAAGCCAAAGATTTCGGTTTTTGATAATTCGTATCAGTATGATAAAATGTTGGTTGAGGCGAATATCAGTTTCAATTCTACTTGTGAGCATCACTTTTTACCGATTGTTGGAAAAGCGCACATTGGTTACGTTTCTTCTGGAAAAGTAATTGGTTTATCGAAATTAAATCGTATTGTTGATTATTACGCAAAACGACCACAAGTGCAAGAGCGTATGATTATGCAAATTTTCAACGAATTAAAATCAGTTTTAGAAACGGATAATGTTATTGTGGTGATGGAAGCAACTCATTTGTGTGTGTCGAGTCGTGGAATTAAAGATGAAAGCAGTTATACTTCAACCCTACAATATGGTGGTGTTTTTAATGAGAAGGAATTTCGCGATGATTTTTACAAAATGATTCATAAAGAAAATTAAAAAAAGGAATAAACTGAAAAGTAAATTAATTTTTATTTTTTAGTTTATTATCTATATAATCACCTATAAATTTCAAGCCCATTTTATTCAACATTTTTTTTTCAAATTCCCAAAAAAAATCGAATTGTCTGAAAACAAATCCATAAAAAACTAGAAGTACTTGATAAATGGGGAATATTAATACTAACCTTAATATTCGGTACAACCAATGTGGTTGAAAAGTGTCAGATATTCCAATTAATGATAAAAAAGGTTTAGCTAATTGTAATGAACTAAAACCTGTGATGGCAAATACCATAAAAATTAGTGTTAATTGCCAATTGGAAGTAACATTCCAACGTTCTTTAAGTTTTTTCATAAATTATATTCTTGGAGTGTAACCTCCTAGTTGTTGCTTATTTGTAATCTGAAAATATACTAAGTAGTAATATAACATATAATTAACATCATATCCATAATCAATATTAGTTTGATAGTCTATAGTCATTTCATATAGATTAGGGTTGTATTGTAGCGGAAGCATTGCTCGTCTATTCCATTCGGAAATCCATATTCTATTGTGTGATTCCAGATAATTTTGTGAATAATAATTTTTTGGTTTTGCATGACCATTAAACCAAGAACTAAACCCAGGGTCAATTATTATAACTTCATATTCAATTTTATCATTTGCAATTCTAATGGTATCATTTTCTATTTTTGAGATATTCTCAAATGCTTTATTTTCCTGAGAAGTTTTACAGGCGAATAAAAGCATTGATGAAGTGATTAATAGTATTAGAAATTGTTTCATTTAATGATGAATTTGAAAGTATAAAGACAAAAAAAAGCACCGATTTAATCGATGCTTTTAACATTAGAAAAATATATAACTTTAATTATTTTTTAATAAGCTAATAATTTGTTCCGCTAATTCAGTTCCAATTCTATCTTGAGCTTCACCAGTTGCAGCACCAATATGAGGTGTTAATGAAATTTTTGGGTGCATTAAAATCTGAATTTCAGGATTTGGTTCGTTTTCAAATACATCTAAACCAGCAAATAAGACCTTATTGTTATCTAGAGCTTCAACTAGTGCAACTTCATCAATAACTCCACCTCGAGCACAATTCACAATTCCAACACCATCTTTTAATAATGGAAATTCTTCTTTTCCAATTACATAACCATCTTGAGCAGGAACGTGTAATGTAATAAAATCAGAATGTTTGAATATATCTTCAAGAGGTTCTGTTTTAATATCTACATTAATGAACTGACCATTATAAAAGTCAACTCTAATTACTGCATCACTTACAAATTTATCTGCTGCAATTACTTTCATTCCTAACCCAAGTGCCATTTTTGCAACTGCTTGACCAATACGTCCAAAGCCAATAATTCCAAGAGTTTTTCCACGAAGTTCTATTCCATTAGCATATGCTTTTTTTAAACCTTCAAAGTTAGAATCTCCTTCTAAAGGCATGTTTCTATTGGCATCATGTAAGAATCTTACGCCAGTAAATAAATGTGCAAATACCAATTCCGCTACACTTTCAGATGATGAAGCCGGAGTATTGATTACGTGTAATCCTTTTTCACGTGCATAGGCTACATCAATGTTGTCCATTCCAACACCACCACGACCAATAATTTTTAACCCAGGACAAGCGTCAATAATGTCTTTTCTAACTTTTGTTGCACTGCGAACTAATATTACTTTTACATCATTTGTGTTAATAAAATTAGCCACTTGTTCTTGTGCTACTTTGGTTGTAATTACTTCAAAACCGCCTTTCTCTAAAGCTTTTATTCCACTTTTTGAAATTCCGTCGTTTGCTAAAACTTTCATTTTTTTTATTTTTATACTAGTTGTTATTTAACTAGTTACTAATTATTAAATTTTATTTTCTAATTCTTGCATTACATCAACCAATACTTGAACACTTTCAATTGGTAAAGCATTATACATTGAGGCACGATATCCGCCAACAGAACGATGTCCAGCTAATCCAGATATACCTGCCGCTTTCCACATAGCATCAAATTTTTCTTGGTGTGCTTCGTTTTCTAACAAGAACGTTACGTTCATATTACTTCTATCTTCTTTTGCTGCGGTTCCTTTGAATAATGGATTGCGATCAATTTCGTTGTAAAGTAAATTTGCTTTTACTTCATTGATTTTTTCAATAACAGCAATTCCTCCTAATTTTTTCAACCATTGTAAGGTTAATAAAGAAGCATAAACAGGGAAAACAGGTGGGGTATTGTACATACTTTCTTTAGAAACATGTTGTTGGTAATCTAACATGCTTGGAAT
>CAZCIV010000141.1:0-2468 GCA_964498595.1 uncultured Flavobacterium sp. | reverse complement strand
GCTACGAAATCTTTACTGCGGTGAGAAATTTCTAAAATAGATAATCCTGAGTTGTTGAAATCTAAAATTGCTTGTGCCGATTTTTCGAATACTTCTTGTGGAAGTATGCAAGGACCAGCACTATAGTTGTGTTTTTTCATTGAAGTTGTAGTTTTTATTTTAGAAAGCAAATTTCTAAAATTACTATGAAAAAACAGACTTAAATGTTACAATAATTATGAGATGTTATTAACAAAAACGATTTAGTTAAAATTCTTTTGTAAAAATTATAAATTAATAATTATTTACCGTTTTTTTTATTAAATAAGTAAAGATTGTTTTTGAAAGCGGAAAAATCATCTTTGGTTTTTTCTAAATGTCGAATTTGAATTTTTTTACCCGAAATTGTAGTTATAATTAAACTTTCACCAAGTTCTCTTCCATATCCAATACTTGTTATTGCGGTTGATTGTATACGATCTATTTCTTTCCAATCTAAGTTTAAGGCTTCATTATCAGTTATAATATCGGTTTTAATCCATTTCATATTTAAACCGCTTTCAGATATTGTCCATTCCATAATACCTTCGCCTGTTTTTTTATTTATATAGGAAAATGGTGGTAGAAATAGGATAAAGAATAAAACAAAAAAAATGAATAATCCAAGATTATCTACTTTTACAAAGTTATTTAATGTGAATACTGAAATTCCATAAAGTAAAAAGAACACAATAAACCAAAAATTTTCAATTGTTCTAGAAGCTGTTTTTACAACAAATTTCATTTCAAACTAATTAAAAAATCCAAAGTATCTACATTATCAGCATAATCCCAAAGTTTTGGTTGTTGGGTTTGCCCAAAAGCTACTGAGTTTGGAATCAAATTATTTGAAACAATACATTGAATTTGATCTGCGTCATTTTTTAATCGGTTTTTGACATCTTCTAAATTTTCATAAAATTCATAAAACACTGAAGAAATAGGTGAGGAGTAGCTCATGTCTTCTTTAATTGTTAAAAACTCGTTATCCAATAACTGGAAATTACTCATCAAGAAAACGGCTTTGTTATAATCGTAATTATTAGTATATTTTTCATATTGAATCACATCACGATATTCGTACATCGCTTTGAAAAAATTATCAAAATTGTAGCTTTTCGGAACAAAAAGTTTGGAAACATTTCGACATCCTAATCCAAAATATCTAAAAATATCTTCACCTAAATTGACTAAATCTTCAAAAGTTTCAATTCCATTTAAAACAGCAACCGAATTTCTGTTTTTACGAATAATACTTGGTTTTTCTTTAAAATAGTATTCAAAATAACGAGCAGTGTTATTACTTCCTGTTGCAATTACGGCATCAAAACCTTCTAATTTTCCTTCAACAAACGTTATTTTTGAGTTAAGGTTGGGTTCAATAGCAATCAAATAATTTGCTAAAAATTTTAATAAATGTTGGTCGTTTGATGAGGTTTTTACTAATACATCATGTCCAGAAATCAATACAGAAAGAAAATCATGAAAACCTACTAACGGAATATTTCCAGCTAAAATTAATCCCACTTTCTTAGGTTCAATTTTTGAAAAATCGTAGTTGGAAAGCCACTGATTTAGGTTGTCTTCAGTTAAAGCTTTCGCCCAAGATTGAATGCTATGTAAAACTTGTTTTGGAGTAAACCAACCGTTGTGGGATTGTGAAAGTTCAATCAAGTTTGCGAAACCATCAAAGAACAAATCGTTCTGTAAAACTGAAGTAGATTTAACGTTTCCTTCTTCAGAAAATTGACGTAAGAAATTCCCTAATTCAACAAAACTCGATTTTATTTCACTTTGTAACATTTGTAACTTGTTTATATTTGGTTTACATTGTATTTTTGTATCGCAAAATTAATCATAATATTAGAATATCAACTTTTTCTGAATTCTAATTTCTAAATAATAAAAGAAGCATGGCAATTATAATTACAGACGAATGTATCAACTGCGGGGCTTGCGAGCCTGAATGTCCAAATACAGCAATTTATGAAGGAGCAGATGATTGGAGATGGAAAGATGGTACAAAACTAAGTGGTAAAGTAATTTTACCAGATGGAACTGAAGTAGATTCAGATGCTGCTCAAACGCCAATTTCTGATGATATATATTACATTGTTCCAGGAAAATGTACTGAATGTAAAGGATTTCACGAAGAACCACAATGCGCTGCTGTTTGTCCTGTTGATTGTTGTGTTCCTGATGATAATCATGTGGAAAGTGAAGAAACATTGTTAAACAGACAATCTTTTTTGCATAACGAGTAAAATCTTTAAAGATTTTAATATTATTTAAAAGAGAATTTTCAAATAGAAAGTTCTCTTTTTGTTTTTATTGAGCCAAAAACTTTTTAATGGTTTTTATTTTATTTTGATTACTTTTGATTGATAATCTTGAATTTATGATAAAAAAACTTACTTTTTTATTGTGTTTTTTTACCAGTTGTGTCTTGT
>CAZCIV010000140.1:0-6928 GCA_964498595.1 uncultured Flavobacterium sp. | reverse complement strand
TCATCTGAAATACCCACTTCTTTTCTTTTGTCTTCTGGAATAGAAGCGTGTGTCATTAATGCAGGATGATTCGCTAATGATTCTACTCCTCCTAATGATTCTGCTAAAGTAAATACTTTTAATTTTTCTAAGAATTTGATAGCATCTTCTTTTTTACCTGATTTGAATGTAAAGGTTACCATTCCTCCAAAACCACTCATTTGTTTTTTAGCAATTTCATGAAATGGATGTGATGTCAAACCCGGATAATACACTCTTTCTACTAAAGGATGATTGTTTAAATATGCTGCTACTTTTTCACCATTCTCACAATGACGTTGCACACGTAAATGCAAGGTTTTGATTCCTCTTAATACTAAGAAAGAATCCATAGGTCCTAAAGTGGCTCCGGTTGCAAATTGTTTAAAGTGTAATTCTTCACCTAATGCTTTGTCTTTAATAATTAAAGCTCCAGCAATAACATCGGAGTGTCCTCCCAAATATTTAGTTGCCGAATGCATCACAATATCGGCACCTAAGTCCAAAGGTTTTTGTAAGTATGGTGTTGCAAAGGTATTATCTACAGCAAATAAAATATTGTGCTTTTTAGTAATTTGTGCAATTGCTCCAATATCCGCCAATTTCATTAATGGATTTGTTGGTGTTTCCACCCAAACCAATTTTGTGTTTTCATTGATTAACGATTGGAATTTCTCCAAATCATTCATATCCACAAAATGAAATTTGATGCCGCTATCTTTGTATAATCTGGTGAACAATCTGTAAGTTCCACCGTATAAATCATCCATAGCGATGATTTCATCTCCTGCTTTGAACATGCGTAACAAACAATCAGTTGCAGCTAATCCAGAAGAAAAAGCTAAACCTCTTGCTCCATTCTCAATACTTGCTAAAGCATCTTCTAAAGCGGTTCTTGTTGGGTTGGCTGCTCTACTGTATTCGTAATCGCCTACTGGTTTTCCAGGACTTGATTGTACATAAGTCGAAGTTTGAAAAACAGGTGGCATAACTGCTCCTGTTACTTTTTCATGATGTTGACCACCATGTATTGTTTTTGTATTGAATTTCATTTTTAAAAATTTTTACAAAGGTAATAAGATTAAAGAAATTTTTTGATCGACATCATAATTCCTAAATGAATCCCTTCATGATAATTATTAAACTCCATTGCTTCATTTAAAGTTCCCAAATAAAAACCTGTTTTGGTTTGGTACGGATGAAACTCTTTGAAAACACCTGCTTCAAAATCAGATTTCGTTTTTTCAACCATGTTAAAAAGTAAACTTTTAATTTCATCTACTTCTGCTTGTGTAGTTTTCCCATCTGGACGGGAACCGTTTTGATATTTTTCAAAAAAAGAATCCGAAATATGCATTGGTAATCCTGATAATGCATAAACCAATTTTTGTTGGGAAACAATAATATGACCCACATTCCAAATTAAATTAGTAGTTAAACCATCTGGAATTGTATTTAATTGCTCTAATGAATAATTATCTAAAAAATTCTTGAATAATCCTCGGCCTGTTTGCCAAATTGTAAAAGTTGTTTCCATGAATAATTTTTTTATAAAATTACTGATTTTTAGAATTGAAAAGACCTTATTTTTGCAAATCAAATCTTAAAATTGCTAATCTTACCTAAGATGAAGAAAATATATTACTTAAAAACTTGTGATACTTGTAAAAAAATCATCAAGTCATTACCAAATACTGAGGGATTTCTTTTTCAAGATATTAAAGAAGAACCTATCACCGTAAAACAATTAGAAGAAATGCATACTTTGACCAAAAGTTATGAAATTCTTTTTAGCAAGAAAGCCAAGCTTTACAAAGAAATGGGCTTAAAAAATGAAGTACTAACGGAAACCGATTTTAAACGTTACATCTTAGAACATTACACTTTCTTGGCGCGTCCTGTAATTATGGTTAACGAAACTATTTTTGTGGGTAATAGTCCAAAAACAGTTCAAAAAGCCATTGAATTTTTATCGAATGAGTAAAAGAGCTTGGGCACTAGTTGCCGCTACCCTAGTTTCCATCATTTACGGCGTTACTTTTACTATTGCCAAAGATGTTATGCCAAAATATGTCGATGCATTCGGATTTATTGTGATGCGTGTTGGTGGGTCGGTTTTATTATTTTGGATGATTTCCTTTTTTGGACCAAAAGAAAAAATTGCAAAAGCTGATTTTCCTCGTATTGTTGCAGCGGCATTCTTCGGGGTAGCTTTCAACATGCTGACTTTTTTCAAAGGATTGAGTTACACATCGCCTATTATGGGAGCTGTTTTAATGGTCACTACACCTATGATCGTCCTCGTTTTATCCGCTTTCATCATGAAAGAACGCATGGAAAACCGAAAAGTTTTAGGAATCATTTTAGGCTTAGCTGGAACGATAACGTTGATTTTGTACGGAAAATCATTGGTAAACGCGACCAATGCAAGTTTAGGGAATTTATTGGTTTTCGTTAATGCCGTTTCCTACGGATTTTACTTAATTATCGTTAAGAAATTAATGGATAAATACAACGCCTTCACCTTTGTAAAATGGATTTATACGTTTGGATTCTTGATGGTGTTACCATTTGGTTGGAACGAATTTCAAGTGGTAGATTTTGCTAATTTACCACTGGATATTATTTGGAAAATTGGTTTTGTAGTGGTGTTTTCAACCTTCTTAACGTATTTACTGAATTTAGTTTCCATGCGCGAACTAAAACCCACAACCGTAGCAGTTTTTATCTATTTACAACCACTTTTTGCCACTATTTTCGCCGTAAGTTTAGGAAAAGACGATTTGAGTTTAGTAAAATTGATATCAGCTGTGTTGATATTTGTCGGAGTTTATTTGGTAACGCAGAAAAAGTAGACAGTCTCGGTTGACAGTCACAGTATAGGACTGAAAACTGCGACTGTGACTGAAAACTTTTTCATATCTTTGAAGACATTTTATAACGTATGATACACTCCATGACGGGTTTTGGGAAAGCATCTTTGCAATTACCAACCAAAAAAATTACCGTAGAAATCAAATCACTAAACAGTAAAGGTTTAGACTTAAATACGCGCATGCCATCGGTTTTTCGTGAAATGGAATTGGGTTTACGCAATCAAATTTCGCAACGTTTAGAGCGTGGAAAGGTTGATTTTTCATTATATGTAGAAGTAACTGGCGAAGAAACAACTTCAAAAATCAATGTGCCAATTGTAAAAGGTTACATTAACCAAATGAAAGCCGTAATTCCAAATGCTGATGAAACGGAATTAATGAAAATGGCAGTTCGTATGCCCGATGCTTTAAAAACCGAGCGCGATGAAATCGATGAAAACGAGTGGAAACAAATCCAAACCGTGATTGATGAAGCCTTGGAAAACATCGCGAATTTTAGAAAAGATGAAGGCGCTTCTTTGGAAAAAGAATTCCAATTACGAATTGCAAACATCAATAATTTAATGAACGAAGCGGTTTCTTACGATGCTGAACGCGTGGAAACTGTAAAAACACGTTTAAGAACTGCTTTAGATGAATTAAAAGTAAATGTTGATGAAAATCGTTTCGAGCAAGAATTGATTTTTTATTTAGAAAAGTACGATATTACCGAAGAAAAAGTCCGTTTGGGCAACCATTTGAACTATTTCTTAGAAACGCTAAATGGTAAAGAAGCCAACGGAAGAAAATTAGGATTTATCACCCAAGAAATGGGAAGAGAAATCAACACCATGGGTTCAAAATCAAATCATTCCGAAATGCAAAAATTGGTAGTGATGATGAAAGATGAATTGGAAAAAATCAAAGAACAAGTTTTAAACGTTTTATAGTTTAAGCCACAGATTACACAAATTTTCACGGATTAAAATTGTTATCATACATTAATCCGTGGCAAAAATAACAACACAATGACCAAAGGAAAATTATTAGTATTCTCTGCGCCATCAGGTTCAGGAAAAACCACTATAGTACGACATTTATTAGCCCAACCCGATTTGAATTTAGAATTTTCGATTTCATGTACAACGCGTGCGCCTCGAGGTGAAGAAGTTGATGGAAAAGATTATTATTTCATTTCTTGGGACGAATTCAAAAAACACATTAAATCAGAAGATTTCGTGGAATGGGAAGAAGTGTATACCGATAATTTCTACGGAACTTTAAAAACGGAAGTGGAACGTATTTGGGCACAAGGGAAACATGTAATTTTTGATATTGATGTAGCTGGAGGTTTGCGCATTAAACGAAAATTTCCTGAAGAAACGTTAGCTGTTTTTGTAAAACCACCAAGCGTTGACGAACTTAAACGCAGATTAAAACAACGTTCAACGGAAAGTGACGACAAAATCAACATGCGAATTGCAAAAGCACACGTTGAATTAGCAACCGCACCTCAATTTGATACCATCATTAAAAATTATGATTTAGATGTGGCAAAAGAGGATGCATACAAATTGGTAAAGGATTTTATTAGTAAATAAAAAGTATAGCACAAAGTAGCACAAAACTTTGTGAAACTCTGTGTAAAACTTCGTGAATCTCTGTGTAACAAAATGAAAATAGGTCTTTATTTCGGAACTTTTAATCCCATTCACATTGGGCATTTAATCATTGCCAATCACATGGCAGAGCATTCTGATTTGGATCAAATTTGGATGGTGGTAACACCTCATAATCCACACAAGCAAAAAAGTTCATTGTTAGATGATTATCATCGTTTACACATGGTGCATTTGGCAACGGAAGATTTCCCAAAAATTCAACCTTCGGATATCGAATTCAAATTACCGCAGCCGAATTATACCGTAAATACTTTAGCGCATTTACAAGAAAAATTTCCGAAACACGAATTTTCGTTAATCATGGGCGAAGACAATTTGAACTCGCTACACAAGTGGAAAAACTACGAAGTCATTTTGCAAAACCACCATATTTATGTCTATCCGCGACTAAATTCAGGTGAAATTGATGAGCAATTTGTAAATCATCAAAAAATTCATCGAGTTGGCGCGCCTGTAATTGAATTGTCCTCAACCTTCATTCGTGAAAGCATTAAAAACGGTAAAAATGTAGTACCAATGTTACCCAATAAAGTTTGGGAATATGTGGAACATAATTTGTTTTATAAGAAATAGATTAACATTCCTTTACCATTCGTTCCCAATCCCATTGCGTAACTTTGTATTCTTAAAAAATAAAATGTTATGCTAAACTTCGAATTATACAATCCGGTAAATTATGTCTTTGGAAAAGGACAAATTGCTAAACTAACTGATTTAGTTCCTTCAAATACTAAAATTCTTATCGCTTATGGCGGCGGAAGTATCTTTAAAAATGGTGTTTACGACCAAGTAAAAGCCGCTCTACCCAATCATAATATCATAGAATTTGGCGGCATTGAACCGAATCCACGTTTTGAAACTTTAATGAAAGCGGTTGAAATTATTCGTGCTGAAAAAATTGGTTTCATCTTAGCTGTTGGTGGAGGAAGCGTGATTGATGGTGTGAAATTTATTTCGGCAGCCGTTAATTTTGAAGGCGATGAAGCCGATATCTTGAAAAAAAGAATTTTATTCAAAGATGTTACTAAAGTAATTCCTTTTGGAACCGTTTTAACCTTACCAGCAACCGGTTCGGAAATGAATTCAGGCGCTGTGGTTACGATTGAAGCTACACAAGAAAAACTAACCTTAGGCGGAAGCGCTTTGTTTCCGGTTTTCTCCATTGTTGACCCAACAGTCATTACTTCGTTACCAAAAAGACAGTTACAAAACGGAGTTGTAGATGCGTTCACACACGTTATGGAACAATATTTAACTTATTCACACGATGCTTTACTACAAGACCGAATTTCGGAAAGTATTTTACAAACGCTTATTGAAATTGGTCCAGATGTTGTAGAAAATCCGAGCGATTATAAATTGGCTTCCAACTTTGTTTGGAGTGCCACTATGGCGTTGAATGGTTTAATTCAAAAAGGAGTTCCTTCGGATTGGGCAACGCACATGATTGGTCATGAATTAACCGCTTTATACGAAATTGACCATGCGAGAACATTGGCAATCATTGGTCCAAATTTATACCGCGTGATGTTCGACACGAAAAAAGACAAATTAGCACAATACGGCCAACGTGTTTGGAACCTTCAAGGCAATTCAACCGAAGAAATTGCAGAAAAAGCAATTGAAAAAACAGTTGAGTTCTTCCACAAAATGGGCATGAAAACCAAAATTTCGGAAAACGCTGAAAAAATCGAAAAAACAGCCGATTTTATTGTTAATCGTTTCGAAGAAAGAGGTTGGAAAGCCATGGGTGAAAAGCAAAACATCACCTTAGAAAAAGTGAGAGCAATTGTAGAAATGAGTTATTAAAAAATACGTATTCGTCATAATAAAGGCGCGGAGTTTTTCTTCGTGCCTTTGTTTTAAAAAGAGTTTCGCAAACGTTTTTTGTAAATCCTTTTTAAATGCCTATTTTTGATGTTCTAAATTAAATCGTAAAATGGAAAAAAAGCCAAAATTTGCCGTCATTGGAGGAGGAAGTTGGGCTACTGCAATTGCGAAAATGCTTTGTGAAAATCAAGACGAAATCGCTTGGTACATGCGAAGTACTTATGCTATTGAGCATTTAAAACATCAAAAACACAATCCAAACTACTTGAGTTCGGTTGCGTTTGACACCAATAAATTAAAACTTACAAACGATATCAACGAAGCAGTTGCTTATGCTGATTATGTTATTTTTGTAGTTCCATCTGCTTTTCTAAGTAAAGAACTAGGGAACTTAACAGAAAGTTTGAAAGACAAATTTATTTTTTCAGCCATCAAAGGAATTGTTCCGGAATCAAGTTTGATTGTGGGCGAACATTTTCATACCAAATACAATATTCCGTTTGAAAACATTGGCGTTATTACAGGTCCGTGTCACGCGGAAGA